>JBHLOD010000012.1:0-11470 GCA_048940825.1 Promethearchaeota archaeon
CCTGAGATCAATCGGAATCGGAACGGAATTAGACCCTATGTTTCCGTGTGACAGACTATTCGACTCCATCCTCTTTCACCACGGGCGAAGGGTACTTAGTACCGTGACTGCGAAGAGAACCAAGAGTACAACCTTTCTCATGGTAGTGATTGACCAGTTCCTTCGCCTACTTCGGTGCACCACGCTTCCTGGACATACTTGCCTGCAGGCTGTATATGCTAGTTTCGTTCTTAGGGCTCTCTCTAAATCTCCTCGTTGGTCTGGCGTTCAGAATCTATAGACTTCCACTCTACCTCGATACCTTGCCAGATATGGCCGGAAATCAACACCGTCATATATCAAATAACTATCGTTGTCACGACTAGACTAGAACATGAACTCCTCATACTCTCCGGGTTCAATGATTTTCACACTTACTTCCTTCATCTCCCCAGCAACTCTGCGTTTGAACTCTTCAGGGTCTATTTGAATGACCGGAAATGTGTTGTAATGCATTGGAATCACAGCCTTGGGTTTCACCAGCTTGACTGAAGTCACCGCTTGGTCTATCCCTTGAGTATAATAGTCGCCGCAGGGGACAAGAAACAAGTCGACTCCATACATTTCTCCGAAGAGTTGCATATCAGAGAAGACTCCTGTGTCTCCAGGATGATAGATAGTCCCGCACGGAAACTTGGCTATGAAGCCAGTAGGAGCTCCTTTCCCGCATGAATGGAATGCATGAACCAGCGTCACAACAATGTCGCCCATTTCGACACTTCCACCAATGTTGAGTGTGTGTACTTTCTCGACCCCCTCACTCTTAGCTTGAATTCCAAGTTCGTTGATTGCAACGAGATATGCACCGGTCTTCTTACAAATCTCAACGGCCTCAGCATACCCGTGATCTCCGTGGTCGTGTGTTACCAGTACGATGTCTGCTTTCTCCACGTCTTCAACCTTCATTGGTGATGTGGGTCCAGTCAGCCACGGATCTATGAAGACGACGTTCCCCTTGCACTCAATCCTAAACGAAGCATGACCTAGATACGTTACTTTCATGATAGTCCTCCTCTAGTGTTTCTAATACCGGAACTTCGACCTCATTCCACCCTCCTGACTTATATTACTCACCCCGTGTGTCTGTGAAATCGTCCTGAGGTCTAAGCTCAGGTATAGAACTCCTTAAGATTACATCATGCCGCCGAATGGCTGAGGTTGTCGTCGTGTCCTCTCCCCATCCCGACTCCATCAAAGCTGGCCGACTCGCAGCTCGAGTATTGAAGGAAACGGCCCAACAGGTGAAGCCAGGCGTGAAGGTACTCAAAGTGTGCACCTTTGCCGAGAAGAAGACTCTCGAGTATGGAGGAGGTATAGCCTTTCCGCTGAATGTGTCAATCAACGAGGAGGCCGCACACTATACGAGCCCCCACGGCGACAAGAGAACATTCCCAGAAAAAGGACTGGTAAAGGTGGATGTAGGGACTCACGTAAATGGTCACATAGCTGATACAGCTGTAACAATCGATCTGGATGGTTCTTTCGAGCGATTCATTGCAGCGGCGCAAGCCGGACTGGATGCCGCAATCGAAGTAGTCCGACCCGGGGTGCCCGTGGGAGAGGTAGGAGCGGCAATAGAACAAGCCATCAAGAAGCACGGTCTACGACCGATTCATCAGCTGTCCGGCCACCAGATGAAACAGTGGAATTTGCATGCTGGGAACAACGTACCGAATGTCCGCACTAGAAGAAGTCCTAGGATGAAACTGGGTGAAACTTACGCAGTAGAACCATTCGCCACAGATGGAAATGGCACTATCAAATCGGGGTCCAACTCCTACATCTTCTCAAACATCATGTCTAACAAGACGAAGTTGGACAGCCTTACAAATCAAGTTAGGAAAGCAGCTCGTCAGAAGTTCGGTACGCTGCCATGGGCCTCAAGATGGCTAGATAGCTCCAAGGTAGATGTGAGTGCTGCTCTCAATACACTTCTCCGAGCTAGAGCAATCAGGGACTATCCCGTTCTTATTGAAGGCAAAGACGGCATGGTGTCACAGTTCGAACACAGTCTCTTTGTTGCTGAAGATGGTCCCATTGTAACAACTCTAAGAGAGTGAGTCGGTCTGCAGACTAACGGATGTTCCTGTCCTACTGAAACATAGTTCTGTTCTTTGGACGGCCTTAGATGGCATACTTCTGCTCAGGCTCTTCCCTCACCATGTAGACACCATGCACGGTCATAAAGCCCTGACACTTGGGACATGGAACTTCGACAGGCTTGAGAATGTAGTCTCCCTTCTTGAAGTCTCTAATCTCCTTGAATGTACACTCAGCATTGTCGCATCTGATCTCCGTCACAGTTGGCGGCGGGGGTTTCCTTTCTTGCACAGTTCTGCCTGCATTGAACAATGAGAAGCCAATCGACATCACGATTAATCCAACGAAGTAGACTAGGAAATCTATCTCAGGATTTGATATTCCATAGAACAGGATTACAGCTCCGGCACCCGCAGTTACTGCCCCGATTATCTTGGTCATTATGCTCATGTTCAACACCCTACAGTCCTATTCCAATCGTATTGCCAATTCCAGCAAGGATGATCCTGTCACCCGGCTTGGTTCTCTTCAGGATGGCAGCTTTGATTCTCTCAATCACATGTGGGACAGAATCGAGAATCTTCTTGTCCATGACACCTACTGCAGCCGCCTCATCCTCCTTGACTACAATGGCCTCGATGCCAATCTCATTGTCGGTCGCAGTCTGCTCAATGGCATGCTTTTCTGGTCCGGGGTCGCCTATGGCAGCGCCTGTCCCCTCAGAAACCCGGCCCATATCCTCTCCTTCTAGCTTCAGCGCTGCATCCACTGTGATTATTCGTGCAATCTGACCCTTGTTCTCGTCGACAATCTTCTTGACTGCGAAACCGGGCTTCCCCACGGTCCCTCCTGGACCAGTAGCACGAAGGGCATAGACCGTTCTCCCTTCAACCTCTATGGGATAGTAGCCCACCTCTCTGGACACCTCATGAACATAGCTCTCTGGAGTGCCTCCGTACTCTCTTGCGAACCTGGTCACGACAAGTGGACCGATACCATCACCAATCGGCTTCCCCTCAGAGAAAGCATCAACAGCATCGAAGTATGCCTTGGCAAGTCGCATGATGTCGGGCATCTGCATGTGAATCTGCATGATTATGATTTGACTTCCTGTCTTCTTTCCCAATATGAAGAAGTGCCTTACAACCCTGTAGATCAAATCAAGGACCTGTGCCACTTCCAGAGTGTTTTCCAGTGTCTGTTGCTCCGCTTGAGTAGCATCTGGAGCTAGCTCGGCAACGAACTCCTGGAACCGATCTCTTCGCTCATCAAGAAGGTGATCAAGCCGTCTTAGAACACCTGCAGGGTCCAAATCCACAGGCATGATGGTGAAGTAGTCCAGCCAGCGGTCTAGGTCCCGCGTGACTTCCTCTTCGCTTCTACCATATGACTTGAAAGTCTTGATTGCAGCCTCTTTGGAGTCGTTTCTCATCCTCTTTATCTCTAGGAGACCTGCTTCAATCTGTTTCAACCATTGCCATATTTGGAGCCTGGCACCATACAACATGTATCCTATGAAGAATACAACCCAGACTATGTTTAGAATCCAGGCGAAATCGCCTTCTTGACCGAACTGCAATCTACATCACTCTGTTTCTCATGTCGGTTATCCTTTAACCATTGCTATCTCAACATATTTCCGATGTCGCTGTTGGAGAACATTTCTGCGAGCTAGCATGGCAGAAGGAGAATGTGGCAGCTTGCAGGCCTGTCACGCGCTCGCGCAGCGCACATCTCCTGCAACGGAGCTAGTCTTGACTTCCGAGAGCGGAACGGGATCGGGTAGACACTAGCCCCTATGGCCGCCATCGAGTCCCGATTTTGTTATTGTTAGGTTTTAAACATTACCTTGTGACTAGGCTTTTGCATCTGTTCACAAGACGCAACTTTATCTGGGAACTTCTTACCACCAGAGTTAGTGGTGTAACGATGGCGGAGAAAGCACGCTCCGGGCGGGAGATTGCCCATGCAGGGCGCCATACAATAGTAGATAGAAAGATGCGAATTGACTGGATATTCTCCAAGATCCCCTCTCTGGACGAGGAACATCTGAGGCTTGTAGAGGGTGTAATCAGGAGATTCTTGAAGGAAGACTCGTAGCTGAAACGAGGGAGTTTCCAGAACTCGAGAGCCCTACGATTAGGGCCGGCCTGCACTGAATCCGATTATGTAGCCACATAGTCGACAGATGTAGGCATAGTGCGTGTACAGAACGCCCCTGAATTTCAGGTCCGTTATGTCTTCATCAGTCAGGAAGTTATCGCATTTAGGGCATTTTCCGATATCCAACGTGGTTTCCCCTTCGTTTTGTGCGGTTCTTCTTCTCTTAGTTAATATACTCTGCTACCGACGCGGAGCTTCTTTCAGGTCCAGCTACGACCAGTCTCCATTTCTCCGACGAAAAGTTCTTAACCCGTGTCAGTGTCCTCGCCCTCGATTTCGGGGCGGTGGCCTAGTCCGGCATGGCGACGGGCTCCAGATCTAGGCTCGTTTCGAGCCAGAACAGCGGGGTCATGAATCTGACCGTCGCCGAAGACACTCGTCGATCGTGGGTTCAAATCCCACTCGCCCCACCATTTCCACCGCCAGTTTCAGACTCGTTTTGACAACCATTAAGTAGGTCCAGCAGACTTCCGGTGCATGCTGACCATGAACCGATCTGATTCCCAAGGCAAGGGGCTGCGGGGCACTGCAGGAGTTGATGAGGCGGGACGCGGCCCTATGATTGGCCCCTTAGTAGTGTGTGGTGTTCTTCTTGACGATGATTCACTCCCAAGCTTGGTTAGGCTCAAAGTCCGAGATTCAAAGGTTCTGACACCGAAACGGCGGAATGAGCTTGCGGCATCGGTTCGCAAGATTGCGAAGAGGGTGGAGATAAGGTCTGTTAAGGCCTCGGAGATTGACAGACTCCGCAAGAGAGGTGTTTCGCTAAACGAGATTGAGATTGAACAGTTCGTTTCGGTGTTGAAGGAATTACAGCCCAAAGTTGCGTATCTTGACGCAGCAGACGTGAAGGCTGACCGATTTGGCAATGTAATCGGAGAAAGGAGCGAGCTGTCAGCAAAGGGTTGCAGAATTGTTTCGGAACACAAGGCTGACTCGAAGTATCCGATAGTTTCTGCAGCATCAATCATCGCGAAGGAGGAACGGGAGAGAGCTATTGCTGAGTTGCATCAGGTCTACGGGGACTTCGGGTCAGGATATCCACATGATCCCAAGTCAGTAAGATTTGTCCGAGATCTTGTCAAGCAGGGTTCAGACCTACCACCCATCATCCGTAGTAGCTGGGAATCCATAAAACGAGTCCTAGATGAAGCTGAGAGTGTGCAATCGCGTCTTGAAGATTAGGCTATTTCTCTGACCTTTCTTTGATAATCTTCTTGAGTTCGCCTGGTTTGTCTATGTCATCCAGCTCAAGCTGCCTTATTACCGGCACGTCTGACACGCATTCATCTGCCTGCCCCTCTTCAACAATGACAACGGCATCCGACTCTGTTACCTTTGAAACACTCTTCATAATCTCCATTCGCTTCTGAAGAGTCCAACTCCTGAGCGAGCCAACTCCAGACATCAGTGGAGGTATCTTCTCACTCGCGACGGCATGGAAGGGGGCCCTATCCGTCCACCACACGGTCATTCCAAGCTTCTCGAAGAAATCATTGACCCGTTGAGCCAAGTATGGCATATCGGCTGAGGTGCCACTCTGGGATAGATCCTTGCGAATTGATGTGTCAGTAAGAAGATCAATAGGGATCACTAGGTCGGTCTCAAGTTCCTTTTCCAGGCGCTCTGCCACATCGGTACTCACATCCATCTCGTCTCTCTCGTACGCAAGAATCGCTCGAGCGGACACCTGAATGCATCCTGCCAACTCTTCCTGTGTTATGCTACGTGAGAGTCGAACTTCCTTCAATTTGGCACCATCAATTGCGACGAACTTGCCGCCTCGTTGAATGAACTCTCTCGGCTTCTCTTCTTGGATTATGAGGTTGTGGAAGCTGTGCGGAGCAACTGTGGAAACTCCGTGTCTCCTATAGACGACCCCATCATCCAAGATTCCTCTCCTAGTCTTCTTTCCTATGATCAAGGGCACTGCATTGAAAAACTGAGCCACTAGCTGTAGCGCCATTGCATCCTCTTGAGTGAATGCATCTATGTTGCCAAGCATCTTGATTAGAACTAATTGGTCCCCTCTTCGTGCTGCCATGTCAAAGCAGCTAGGTCTCACGTCGCACTGTGTTGAGATGTCGAACCCAGCCTCCTCTAGGTTTGCAGTCACCTCTTGAATCAGCTGTGTTCGTGCTTTTGTCATCCCAGAAGCCTTGCTCCTCTTTCCTCTTGAAGTTTTTTAGACATTTCTGAATGTAAGGCAGTGCATCTATGCATAAGTGAGAATTCACCTTTGTTTTAATCATCGTCTACTGTTGTTATGAACCCTATACAGGTTGTTGAAGGCAACTTCCGTCTGACGGCCTGTACTTGTGGACGCATTAGTTTCTCTACTGGTTTCCAAGTCTGAAAATCTCCCCATTGTAGGTCAACATGTCCTAGGATACGGTGAAGAAGGAATAGCTCGGCTTTCTCCCCTGCAACCGAGTAAATTCCGGGCCCGTAGTCCATCCGGCGTAGTATAACAATAGGGAGCCTGACGTCTTTATGAAATCGGGATGGAACCTCCTTTGCAATCTCCATAATCTCGTTCTTCTTGAGAATGGAAACCTCGCCTCCTCTTGTTACATAGTGAGGTGAATCAGACTCCAACAGATCGTACACTGTGTGCCTCGTAACCGGCATATGGTCGTTAATTGAATCAATCTCGTGTTCGATTATTCTATCAATGGGCGGGGTCAACCTAGTTCCTCCGTGACCCGACAGACTACAAAGCGGTGGTCTCTCTCGAGTGGTTCAAGGTCTATGTTCTCGGTCACCTCAAGCCCCAGACTGTCTAGAGTGGCAATCTCCTGGCTGTAGATTCTGTCGACTGGAGCCACGGAATCGATACTCCTTGCCTTAATAGCCATGAGCCCCCAAGCACCAAAAGAGCAGTAGGTCTTGATATTGTCATGAAAGATTAGGGACTGGTCTGGTTGCGCGATATCTTGGTAGACTACATCTATGGGACCAGATACAAGTGAGGAGTATCTCGCCGGATGTCTCGCATCTTCAACAATGGGGACTATGTTGCTCCGTGACTGTGCCAATTCGAGAAGCCCTCGGGCAGCTCTAGGTGAGAACTCCACGGCATATATGACTCCTTCAGTGCCGACGATGTCAGAACAGTGACTCACAGTAGTGCCGGACGCAGCTCCTAGGTATAGCAGTCTAGAACCCGGTTGTATTGGCATTTGCACCAGCCCTCTCTGAATGGCCGCTGCGAGTTTGGACCTCCTCGGTGTCCAATATCGATACTCATGTTCGCCATCAGCTATAAGCCTCTCTCCGTAGACACTCTGTTTCGGAACGAGTGTGCGCGTGGCGAGAAAGGACTTTCCCTTGTCCTGGATTGAGTAGATGCCTGGAAATCTGTGATGCACAACCTTGAGCACTACCGGCTTCCTCCTCTCTTCCCCCTCTTCTTTCCATGAGCCCTTCGAGGGGGTCCGGAGCGTTTCTTGGGAGGCTTGGGTGGAGGGGCCTCAGGATTCTGCCTCTTGATCTCTTCCATTCTCTCTAAGAACTTCTCCCTCAGACTCTCTCCAGAATCTCGCTTGGAGTATGCATCAATGCGGGCTGCTATGGATATCTTGCCGGCCAATGCTCGAGCAATTTTCCCTCTCTGCCAGTAGGGTGCCGTGTGAATCTCAGGTACTTGATAGATTATGCCGTGTTTCGGAGGATCTGCACCGGTCTTGAGGCTTCTGAAGAGAGCCTTCTCAGCACCGAAAACTTGGACTGTACTGGATGGCTTTCGGGCCAAGTCTTTCAGGGAGCCTGCAAGGCTTATCAGACGAGCACCAACCAGCGGGCCCACAAGGGCAGTAATATTGGGTGCAACCGAACTCATCATCTCAGCTACGTAGCCTTCAAGTTCTGCCCTCTTCTTATACAGATTCTGAACACCATCTGCAAGGCTTCGAACTGCGGTAAGGTCTGGTGGCTGAAATGGGGCTCCAATGTCCTTCTCCAAGCTCTCAACTATCGAGCGAGCCAACGACTCAGATACACCGATTTCTATCAAGCTGGCCTCCTTGACATCAGAACGACCTCCACAACTGACTACTATCCGTGAGTAGAGGTCCTGATCCTCAACAAGCCTGCTCAGTGAAGGGTGATGAAGTGAATACCACTCCCTGAGCCGCATGACTAGTACGTTAATCGACTTGTCTATCTCCCCAATCGCATCTATGGCATGTTTGACAAGAAGATCTCTCTCCTCGCTTGCGGCCGTGATTGCCGCCCTGGCCAACTGAATTGAAACTTCGCGTCTAAACGAGTCCGCCTCGTTCTTGGACTCAAGGATATCGTTCTCTATAAGATGCGAGTCGTGGCCTTCGCGAAACCACTTGGTCACAGAAGAGCCCTCCTCAGTAGAAACTGGTATCTCAATCATTTGAGACAGAAGGTGTCCCAGTGCGCTGTTTTCTACCACTAGCCTATCCGCCCCTAGCTTGTTCAGTTCTTCTGCCACACCCTTTAGACTCTCAGTTACCTCTCCCTTGTCAACTGCTGCAATCTCTGAAGCAGCAACCCCAGAGTCTGGATACGTAAGATGCTTTGATACTACTTTTCCATCTTCGTCAAGTAGAAAGAACCCAAAGCTTGTGAGGACTAGGAAGGTCGTCAATGCATGTAACCCCGAGAATGAGTGACTGGTCGAGCAGCGGATAAGTTTGACTATTCAGCGAACTTGTGTTCTGAGGCGAACAGCCACTTTCCTTATTACCGCTTGCAGGTTCCTAACTCACCCAGGTGTCTTGTTGAAGATAGAAGGGTACTGGCTTGCATCGGGAATTCTGGGAGTTACAGGTTCGATTCTCCGTCGGGTCGCAGATTCAGGTGCTGATGCCGTTGTAACAAAGTCAATCGGCCCAAAGCCGAGGAAGGGGCATTCTGGGCCAATTCTCTCAGTTTCCCACGGAGGATTGCTCAATGCCGTTGGCCTAACAAACCCAGGAATTGATGCATTTCATGATGAGATGGAAAACCTCGAAGATGCCGGAGTGCCAGTCATCCTGAGTGTGTTTGGCAATACGGTGGATGAGATAACGGAAGTTGCAGTCAAGGGTGAGAAGATGCACCCTGCAGCTATCGAGTTGAATCTCTCGTGCCCACATGCAGAGATTAGTCAAATCTCTCATGACCCGAAACTCACCTTCGAATATGTTGAGGCCGTGAAGGATGCAGTTGACTGTCCTGTATTTGCGAAGATCACCCCTAACGCATCTGACGTAGTTTCTGTTGGCGTTGCCGCTGAACGTGCTGGAGCTGATGCTGTGGTGGCCATAAACACAGTCCGTGGAATGAAGATTGACATCTTCCAACGCCGACCCGTGCTGGGAAATCGAGTGGGAGGTCTCTCTGGTCCTCCAATCTTTCCAATTGCTGTGAGATGCGTATATGAACTGCACGAGAAGCTGTCAATTCCAATCATCGGTGTGGGTGGAGTTACAACATGGCAGGATGCTGTCGAAATGCATCTTGCCGGTGCAAGCGCCATTCAGATTGGTACTGCACTCATCTCGGGGATTGACGTCTTTCAGAGAATCAAAGAAGGTGTTCAGAAGTACCTTCGAGATGAGGGCTTCGCAGACGCCTCAGAGATTGTCGGTGCCGCCGGGAGGGACTAGTCTTGGAAATGGAGCAGCTAATGGGCAATCCGAAGACGGTGTCGGTCTCTGAGGTCATGAAGGAGAGCAAGGATGCACGTACGCTGGTCTTCGAGCACCCCGAAGTTGAGGACATCCATCCCGGGCAATTCGTGATGGTATGGATACCAGGGGTAGACGAGATTCCGATGAGTGTGTCACTTTTGACCCCCCCTCTCATGGGAATAACCGTGCTACCCATAGGAGAGGCCACAAGTGCCTTGGCCTCTATGCAAGCAGGACAAAGAATCGGGATACGAGGGCCGTTCGGTACGCACTTCGAAACGAACTGCAAGAGCGCCCTCGTTGTCGGCGGTGGGATAGGAATGGCTCCACTCAGACCACTGACCTACGAATTACTCGGTCACAACGTAGATGTAGTACTCCTTATCGGTGCGAAGACAAAGGACGAACTTGTCTATGCAGAGGAGTTCAAAGCATTGACTGAAGATGGATTCCGGTTGGAATTGTCCACAGATGACGGCTCGGTTGGGTTTGAGGGGCTGGCTCCCGATGCCGTCCGCGAAATCTTGTCATCCAAAACCCCTGACGCCCTCTTCACCTGCGGTCCGGAGCTGATGCTGTCTGGACTGCATAAATTGGCCGCTGAGAAGAAGATGAGCTTTCAGGCATCATTGGAGCGCTTCATGAAGTGTGGCTGTGGCCTCTGTGGAACATGCGCTATGGATCCCACTGGTGACCTTGTCTGCATCGATGGTCCAGTGTTCAAGGGGAATCAGCTTGAACGCATAACTGAGTTTGGGAAATACCATCGGGATTCGATGGGTCTGAAGAAAGAGTGCTGAATACTACCTAGTCTTGGCCTGTCCAACTAGTCTTCCTTTCACGAAGCGCTTTGTGTAGTTGTTCTTGTTGCGTACTCTGGGAATCGGAGTGTGCCTCTCACGACCTCGAACCTTTGGGGTCGACTCACGTACCTTTCCAGCCTTTGTCAATGAACCGTGTGAACCAGGCATTCTATTCTACCTCTTCGCTACACCCGTCATCGAGAGTTTGCGTTTTAAGCCTTACCTTGTGTAGTGTCCTCAGTCAGACCGATTTCTTTAACCGCATATTACAGGTCACTCAATCAGAATGTCTGCGTTGAACGACTATAATCTGCACAGAGAGATAATCGATGCTCTGCTTGTCTCAGACAGTCCTCTCAACAGGCAGGAGATAAACCGAATCAAGACCAGAGTCTGTGCAAGGCACAAGGCTTCCCGAGTAC
This sequence comes from Promethearchaeota archaeon, assembly GCA_048940825.1. Taxonomy (GTDB): domain Archaea; phylum Asgardarchaeota; class Thorarchaeia; order Thorarchaeales; family Thorarchaeaceae; genus SMTZ1-83. The sequence goes on from JBHLOD010000012.1 coordinate 11,116, forward strand.
CATCGAACGCAGATGTTCTTCAGGCTGCCATTCCCGAAGAACTTGAGATACTTCAGCCACTTATGCAGAAGCGGCCAGTTCGTACAGTTTCTGGCGTGGCAGTTGTGGCCGTGATGACAGAGCCACACAAGTGTCCGCACGGAAAATGCGCATATTGCCCTGGAGGACCTGACCTGGGGGTTCCTCAGAGCTACACTGGCCATGAACCGGCCACGATGAGAGGGCTGCAGCACGATTTCGATTCATTCCGTCAGACTAGCAACAGACTCAACCAACTTCGCACTATTGGGCACTCCATTCAGAAGGTCGAACTGATTGTGATGGGCGGCGATTGGTGCTCCAAGGAATCAGAATA
>JBHLOD010000341.1:0-2813 GCA_048940825.1 Promethearchaeota archaeon
AACGCAGAGTTCGACGACAAGCAGATGAAGGAACTCCGGAAGTTGCGCAAGAAAGAGGAGAAGGACGCTCTTAAGATTCGCAAGAAGGAATTGAAGATGGAACAGGAACGCGTTCGTGCAGTAGAGGAGACTGTTCCGCCTGTTGAAAGAGATTTAGAAAGGGCCGAGGACTCACCGCCTACACCTCGTGGAATTTCCTGGAAGGGAGTGGCGCTGCTAACGATAATACTCGTCTTGTTGCTCGCAACATCATTCGTGATCTCGTTCATCCATCCGTTTCTTGGTGGTGCTCTACTTACTGTTGGTGGATTCTTGTTGGGCATAGCACGAAAGGACGTCAGACGAACACTCGGTCTTGACTAGAGCGCACCGCCATGGCTCGGGTTGGCTACGCAGAAGCTAGCGCTTATATGGAAACCACGCGATGTGACAATTACAACAATGTCACGAGGAAATAACACACACCCGTATTGGTTCCGCGATAATAGTGCGAACTAATGCAAGTTTCCTCTTCCTCGTGGCGTCTGCTCTTTCTGATGGTGGTCCTCTCGGGGAAGAGGACTCTATCGGCAATCCAAGGCTATCACCTACTGATTGCTTGTGCTGTGTTATCCTCTAGGAGGTACACAGAAAATGTCAGCTAGTGAATACCGGAAAAGGAAACGGAAGATGCAGCGTGAGCGCAACAAGGATGAGGTCAGAACACTGAGACTTGTTTTCGCGGATTTCATCAACAGTGGTCATAACTCAGAGCAGTTTCCGATTCGTGAGTATATCGCTACGACACCGCGAGGCAACTCTCGATACCAAACGAGCTCAACTCGATACATGCATCTAAAAGAACAGGTTCTTCCGGCAAATCGTGTTGGCCTACTTGCCTAGGACTTGCGACAGGCACATCTGCAGGAAGTTGTTAGCTTAGAACAACCCTAGCATAGGGTTGTGAACAGGGATGAGGAGCTCAGGCTCCCATCCTGACTATCCTTTTGTCGCTGCGCTAGTCAGCATCTGAGATGAAATTCGTTCTTCCTGCCAGAAAGCGAAAGTAGCTCCCAATGTCCCGTGGTCTGATATAGAGTCCGGGTACCCTTTTCATGTATTCCACGTAGGAGTTTCCGAATCGTTCCACTAGTTCCGCTTCCTCGAGTCTAATGTGCGCCAGCAATCCGAGAAAGAGTACGAAACCAAAGACAATCGAGTACACAGACATCCTGCCAAAGATGGCGGCCAATCCGAAGAGGATAATCGAGAAGTACGTAGGGTGTCTGATAACAGAATAGATTTCATGACTCTGGATCTCAGACTCCTCAGGGAAATACAAGTACAAAACAATCATGTAGTCCAATCCGAATGTGAAGAGAGCTCTATTGACCGTAAGCATGGCCAAGATTATGAACACGGCACATCCAACAATACGAAGTCCTATGTCTACTGCCAAGGGAACTCCAATCAAGGAGAGGAAGGATGTCGAGAGTTGTGTAGTGATTTCATTGACCGGCGGCGCTGGAGGGAGTGACCTGACAGAAACGAAACCATGTATAACTGCAGAAAGCAGAAGAGAAACCCCGGTGAGCCCACGAAACACCATTCGTTGATACGCAAGCTCTCCCAACTCTGCCTTCGCTTTCTCTCTCTTGGTCCATACCAAGCGTACAAACAGAATCCCTGTTCCCACACAGATGACTGAACCAGTCACTGGGAGAAGTGGTTCCAGTTCTGCAAGCAGAAGGGTACCAGGCATAACTCTGGGAATAGTGTCCATCGTTAGCATGAACGCCAGCCCTAGAAGAAAGGCTAGCAAAGCTATGGTCGGAAGGACTGCAATCCTTTTTCCCGGGTATCCGGGAAGCTTCTCTCGCAGTTTGTCGATCCCCTTGAGCTTCATGAGTGAGCCTCCTTGTGTCCGCAGCATCACACTCTGATATGAACACACCGACTTGAAGGATGCAAAGAACCCACAGTAAGTGATGGACAAAAGGGGGGTCTGGTGATACTATGGCCTGCATAACCACCCATTAGGTCGCCAAAGACCGAGGGGGGAATCATGGGGGTCTCTAGCAGATTTTAACTGATTCATAGGTCTGAGGAATGGCATCCGATACTGCCAATACAAGATGTGACAACAGTATATCTAGCAGCCGGACACATGGAGTCGGCTATAGGGAGCAAGACTACAGATGCCAACGAAGAGAATGCGCCCAAAGGAGAAGGAAACCAGGGATGACTACAGGACCACAGAAGAATGGATGCAGTTTCTTATCCTCGAATGGGCCAAGATAGGATACAACGGTACGTAAAGGAGTACGCATGGGGTCAATGAGATGTCGGACACTGAGGCAGACGTTGAAGACGCGGTGTCGGAGTACCTCAGTGCTTTGAGAAGTGTCAAGACAGCTGATGCTAGCTTAGGATTCGTTTGGGAGATGCTGAATGGAATCTCGCTTGGTGGAAGCTCCGTGTCTTACAGCATGGACTCAGTCGTATCAGGACCCAAGACTCCAACATTCTGGAATGCCTTTGCTGTGGTCCACATGATGAACGACGACCTAAGATCCGCGGAACGGGCGATAGTGAGGTCGTTAGATCTTGACACTAGTATTTCATCGACGTGGCGGATTTGGGGACGGCTTCTCCTACTCAGAGGAGATGACATAGAGGCAGAGCGGTCTTTCAGGATGTCACTTGAGTTAGATCTCGATGGTGAACAAGCGATACGGCACCTTGTTACTCTGTTCAGAGAACGAGACGCCCACCCAGAAGCAATAGAGTTGCTTGCCGGGTTGCTGGAGAAGTACCCAAACGAGCAAAACCTC
>JBHLOD010000342.1:0-2812 GCA_048940825.1 Promethearchaeota archaeon
GGGTTGATGACGAAGATTCCGCTGTACATCTTGACTCCGGAGGGTACGCCCAGTACCATCAGGTCATCAAGGTCATTGGCATTCACAGCATCGAGAATGTCTCTAGCCGTGCCATCACCTCCAACGAACACTAAAAGTCGGATGCCGGCCTCGTATAATGCCAGAACACATTCTCTTGTGTCCTTTGCCTCTGTGTCCTTTGCAACGACGACATCAACAACCTGAACCCTGAAGCCGCTCTCCTTCGTGATTCTTTCTCCCATCTCGCCAGGACAGGTCACAATTTCTAGATTCAGCTGATTAACAGCTACAATCCTCGTGAGAGCCGCCAGAAACTCCAGACCACGGCCTGGTGCAACTGGTTTAGCACCCCTTCTGATGGCCTCCTCTACAACACCATCCGTTCCTTTGAGACCTACGCGTCCTCCCATTCCAGCAATTGGATTGACAAGTAGACCTACCTTCATCAGGTGCTACCATCCAACAAGGCCCCTACCTCTGCGGCGGATTGAATCCAGAACGAAACCCTCACGAGAACTTCCTCGAGGAATCGATTCCTCTTGTCGGGTGTGGCATCCTCAGCCCAGTTGACTTGTCGATAGTCATTGAAACAGTTGAAGACTTTCCCGTATTTCGTCTTGAGCGGGAGCTTGACACGTCGGTCGCAGACAGTGTTCAAGGCTCTGATGAGTGTCGCGAATTCCAGATCGAGCCGCATCAACCATTTGGTCACAGTCTTGAAGAAGGCTCGTGAGTTGACCTCGTCCCAGTTTAGAGTCTTCAACGCCTCACGATTGCCACCCTCTATCCTATCAGAGTTGGCAGAGCAGTCCTTCTCGTAATTGCATCGAGAGCGAACGTAGATCTTGCGGTTTGAGAACCAAACGGTAATCTGATGCTCCCCTTTCTTCCGCCTTAGCTCTTTGTGATCGCCAGCCGGAAAGACGACCTCCACGGCCCCTGATTTCTTGTGCTTTGTGTCCTTCCTGAAATACAACTCCAGGGCCCAAGTGACTGCAGGAATCGTGTTCACTCCGTAGTACTCGTCAGGTTTGGTCATCGTCTTGCTCAGTTGCAGTACATCCACCCTGATATGGATTCGGTTTGGGTTCATGGATTCGGCTTGAAATAGAATGAGGAAATAGAGAAACCATTTACCTTTCGCCCTTCTGACGACGATCTACCAGTGTCGCACCCAACTGAGCGAAAATGTCTACAATCCCCTCGCCAGTCTTGGCACTACTCTCAACATAAGGCATGCCATGGGCGTCAGCGAACTCTCTTCCTTCTGATGGTTCAACAACTCTGTCAGGGAGGTCGGTCTTGTTGGCCACCAAGACAAGAGGAATCTCCTTCTGAATGGCTTTGTGGAGCTCGTCAAGCCACTCTTCGAGAAGCATGAAGGTTCTGCGGCGGCTGACGTCGTATACCAGAAGGCCGCCATTCGAGCCTCGATAGTACATTGGCCGGAGAATCTGGAACCGGGATTGTCCTGCCACGTCCCAAATCTGTAGTTTCACAACAAGATCGTTGTCACCGTCTTCGGGGATGTTGATGTTCTTGACCGCGAACTGCGACCCGATGGTGGTCTTGTAGTCAGTGCGAAAGAAGCCGTGTGAAAACCGCGTGACAATCGCAGTCTTGCCTACAGCTCCTTCACCCAAGACTACAACCTTGAACAGGTAGTCATAGCTGCTACTCATGTCCTTTCCTCCGGATTTGACGCAAAACGGGCCCAGTGCCATGAGGTGACTTGTGGCAGTGTTTCTCCGGCGCGTTATGAGTCTTAGGGCACTAATAAGCATTTGTCATATCATGACTAGGAGACCGGCTTTCTATGCCGAAGAGGAAACGATTGTGCTCTCGACCCAGTCCAGGTATTTTGTGAGTAACTGATTGAACATTTCTGGGTTGTGAAGCATGGCGGCATGATGCGCGTCCTTGATCACAGCAATGTCGGCTCTTGGTAGAGCGGCTTCGAACTGTTTTGCGACATTGGGCGAGATGATGTCATCTCGCTCGCCGACCAGTACAAACGTTGGTACGTTGATGTTCTCTATCCGGTCAGATACATCAAACTTGTCGGCGGCCGCAAGATCTCGGGTCAAGACTCTCGGATTCCTTCTCTTCGTGTCTTCTTCCCGACGAACAATGTCGTAGGCTTCTTGAAACGATGCGCTCTTTCGTCCCTTCAAGAGATAGAGCTGGGTCTCAATTGTTTCCTTGGCCAGTCCCCGTGCCAACTTGCCAAGCTCTAGACATGGAGACGTGTCGACCAGAGCAATTGCAGCAGGTCTGCGCAAGTCATTGTTCAATGCGTACGCCATCACTACACCGCCCCCCATTGAGTGACCAACAAGCACAAAATCGTCAAGGTCTAGGTGGTTCACAAGGGCGGCCACCTCCATCGTGAATCCTTCTTCGATGCTTATGTTGTCTGGTCCAGAATCTGACCGTCCATGCCCAGAGAGATCAGGAGCAACTACTCTGTGGGTTCTCTTGAACGCGTCTGTTTGTAGAGCCCATGTTTCATGTGATGACCCAGCCCCATGGACGAAGACAACCGTGAGCCCTCTGCTCTTGTCAGGTCTCTCATCCAATTCGAGATAGTGAATCCGCGTCCCGTGATGCTCGAAGAAAGGCATTCTCTGACACCCTTGAATGGTCACATCTCCTCGACCTTATTATTTAGAGATATCCTGCTTGAAGGTGGCTTCAGGGACTCAGCATTAGTAGGTAGCTTTTTGTCTTTACATTGTAGCCACAAGAGTGAGCAGCATGAGTGACAAGTTGTTTGGTACTACCGGCGTGA
>JBHLOD010000343.1:0-2808 GCA_048940825.1 Promethearchaeota archaeon
GGACTGTGATAGGAGACCCGACTGAAGGAGCGCTATTGGTTGCGGCCGAAAAGGCAGATTTGACCTATGATGCCACATGGTCGAAGTATACAGAAATCTCTGAGATCTCGTTTGACTCCGCGCGAAAGAGAATGACCTCTATCTGCGAAAGTACTGATGGCGCTCTATGGGCGTTCTCAAAAGGTGCCCCCGAGGTAATCCTTTCCCTGTGCAACAGGGTCTATGTGAACGATAATGTTTCTTCGCTATCTGAGGATGTCAAGCAAGGCATACTGAAAGTCAATGCAGACTTCGCTGAGAACGCTCTGCGGGTCCTGGCTTTTGCCTATCGGCCCCTTGAGAAGAAACTTCCAGAATGGGAACCAGAAACTGTAGAGAGAGACCTCATCTTCGTCGGGCTGGTCGGTATGATAGATCCCCCAAGGGAAGAGGTCCGAGAAGCTATCACGACCGCAGAGCGCGCAGGTATTAGACCCATCATGATTACTGGAGACCATGAGCTGACGGCAAGAGCTATTGCCGTAGATGTCGGCCTGATCGAACGCCAGGCTGCAGTAGTCACCGGAGCAATGATAGATAGCATGAGCACGGATGAGATTCGTGATGTGGTTCACTCCATCGATGTCTTTGCGAGAGTTGCGCCAGATCACAAACTTGAGATTGTCAAGGCCCTCAAGTCTCACAATGAAGTCGTGGCCATGACTGGAGATGGTGTAAATGATGCACCAGCCATAAAGACAGCAGATGTGGGCGTTGCGATGGGCGTACGTGGCGCCGACGTCACAAAGGAGGCTTCAGATGTCATCTTGACGGATGACAACTTCGCCACTATTGTGACTGCAGTGGAGAAGGGACGTGAGATTTACTCGAACATCCGCAAGTTCGTGCGATTCCTCCTGGCTGCCAACTTTGACGAGATATTCCTGATTTTCACAATTGTCATGTTGGGACTTCCTCTTCCACTCACTCCGATTCAGATTCTATGGCTGAATCTCGCGACTGATGGTTTTCCTGCTATGGCTCTGGGAGTAGATCCTGCAGAGGAAGGGGTGATGGAGCGACCACCAAGGAAGCCCGGTGAGAAGATGATGAACAGAGGAATGATTCTGTTCGTCATAGTAGCTGGCCTTGTCGCGTTTGCATCCTCGGCCTTCGTATTCCTATGGACGCTATCAACATATGGTGGGTGGATACCAGGCTTGACTGGTCCTCCTGTGGATTGGGCTGATGGTCTGTGGAGTGGCGCCTTGACACACGCGAGGACAGCCGCATTTGCGGGCGTCGTGACATTCGAATTGATGTTCGTTTGGAATTGCAGAAGTGAGCACAAACCCGTGTGGAAGACCCGCATCACTAACTCCAAGGCACTGATTGGTGCAGTCCTGATTTCGGTTCTTCTTACACTGGCCACCATATATGTCCCCTTCATGTGGCCGCTCTTCCAGACAATGCCGCTTCAGCCAGTCGACTGGGTTGTAATCGTCCTAACCTGCATCCCCGGACTGCTAATCCCACCTCATGTGATTTTCGGACATAGGAAACGGACTGTACCCTAAGAGGGAAGTCGTTTCTCAAGCCAAGCATTCATGTCTCCCAGGACTTGATCTTTCTCGGGTTCTTCCGCAAGTTCGTGATAGAGGCCTTCGTACAGCCTGAACTCCTTGTCCGTAGAAGCGATAGTGTCGAAGAACTCTTGCACCTTCTCTGGTGAAACCTGTTTGTCTGACCCGGCCTGCTGTATCAAGATTGGAAGATGAATTCTCGGCCCGAGGGTGAAAGAATGCTCAGAGGCCTTCAGAGCCTCAATTCCGAACCTAGGCGTCACCTGCTCCAATCTGAGAGGGTCTTCCTGATGACGCTTAATGACCTCCGGACTTCTCGAAGATTCTTCGTAGTCTGTGGGAATGTCATAGTATCTCTTCACATTCAAAAGTGATAGAATGTTTGCGAAGAACCTGACCGCCGTATTGATGTCAAGTGTCTGAAAAACAGCTGGACAGTGTAGCAGGATTCCGTCTACAGTCGTTGGATACGCAACCACGTAGCGGAGGATTTTAACGCCTCCCAGAGATGGACCGAATAGGTAGGTTAGCTTATTCAGGTACTTATCCTTGACCTGCATCACTATGTTCTGAATGTCCTCAATGTATTCATCGAACCTCATCACATGGCCCTTGAGCCCGTCGAAGTGACCAAAGCCTCTCATGTCAGGTGCAAAGACTGCAATTCCATTCTCGGCGAAGTACTCAGAGATTGTGGTGAGGTCTAGAGCGTGACTACCCAAGCCATGAATAGCTATCAAGAGGGCGCGAGGTCGCTCATTGTCGGGAATCCAAGAAGCCATGAACATGCGGGTCCCATCGTATCCGATGTAATGGGTTTCCTTGAACTTCATCAGCGGCACACATGTTCAATTGGCCAACTCACCCATTAATGTTGCCTGAAGAAAGTGGAAGAGTGATCCCGTGGGACCACTCATGACAGAATCCATTTCTAGAACCGGTTGGGAACTGGTTTCTCTCCAGAATAGTCGTAGAACCCCATTCCAGTCTTCCTTCCAAGCCAGCCAGCGCGCACCATTCTTCTCAGCAATGATGGAGCTCTATACTTGCTATCTTTGAACTCATCCACAAAGTAGTCAGAGATATGCAACGATGTATCGAGGCCCACGAAGTCAAGCAGCTCCAAAGGCCCCATGGGCCAGTTCAGTCCAAGTTTGATTGCGAGATCCATATCCTCAACTGTGGCGATACCCTCCTGTATCGCAAAGACAGCCTCGTTCAGTGCTGGAACCAAGAGACGATTCAC
>JBHLOD010000344.1:0-2805 GCA_048940825.1 Promethearchaeota archaeon
GGAAGCTTACGTAGTCAATCTTGAGTGTAGGCTCGTAGTATTCATCTCTACACAGACCTTCGATCTTGATTCCCAGAACCGTTCCAGCTATGAAGCGGCCTAGGGGATAGAAGAAGGTGATAATGAAGAAGATGCAGAGAAACCGCAGCACAAACTGCCACAGGTCTCCCAGAGTCCAGCCTAGAACATTGGACCAGTCCAATGGAGTTCCCACAAGCCACAAGTATGCGATTAGCGACACAACACCGAGGATGGTCATCCCTGCCAATGCCGGGCCTGTCGAGTAGGTTCTACCCCTATCCACCTCGAAGAGTATGTTTCTGACTTCTGCTGCAACGACAATCTCATCATCATTTGGCTCTGGTTCTCTCTTGATTTGCCGGACAAGTTTCCAGAAGTACTTCCTGGTTTCACGTGGCACGTTTTCAGAGTCTTCCTTGACCTCTTCTCGAATTCGTTCAAGTTCGTGCAGTCTTTCGGACACTCCAACACGCCTCGAAGTGGGAAGGGCAATCACCTACAAGAACCCTCCGTGAGATGTTGAGGACTATGATTCCAGCACATCTATATCCAGCGAGGCCAACAACGAGATGTGTGGTGGCGTTGCCAAGGAATGCTGGCACCAAGCAAGGGCGCCCGTCAGCTGAAGAAATGAAGAGGTTCATGGCTGAGGCGATAACTGAAGCTCAGAAGGGACTAGAGGAGGGCGGAATACCAATAGGCTCCGTTTTGGTGGTGGACGGAGAAACTATCGGTAGAGGTCATAACCGCCGAATTCAAAGAGGAAGTCCAGTCCTTCACGCTGAGATGGACGCTCTTGAGAATGCAGGCCGCCTGTCAGCATCCGAATACAAGAGAGCGACACTATACTCCACACTCTCACCCTGTGAAATGTGCAGCGGAGCAGTATTGCTCTACGGAATTCCCGTAGTTGTCGTGGGTGAGAATCAGACGTTCCAAGGTCCAGAAGACTATGTACGTGACCGGGGCGTAGATGTGATTGTGTTGCAGGATGAAACGTGCATTGGGATGATGAACGACTTCATACATGACAATCCTGAACTATGGAATGAGGACATCGGAGTGGAAGAGTGATCCCAAGATTGCCACTGTGGTTCAACTAGAGCTTTCCAAATGGCCTGCGTTTCAGAAACTTGCCATAGCCTACATCGCCCACAAACTTACCATCCCTTGCCACTACTTTTCCTCTTGAAATGGTTGCTGAGGGGTAGCCCACGAGTTTCCATCCTTCGAAGGGACTCCAATCACAGTTGGTCTGTAGGTCAGATGCTCGAATTGTGACCTTCTTCCTGGAGTCGAACAACATCAAGTCTGCGTCACTACCGACAGCTATAGTACCCTTTTCTGGATACATTCCGAATAGCTTCGCAGGATTTGTGCTTGTGAGAGCCACCAGTTGGTTCACAGTAAGACCCCGCTTTCCTACTCCTTCCGTATACATCAGAGGTATCATGGTTTCTACGCCAGGCATTCCGAAAGGAATCTTCCTGAAGTCGCCTTTCCATGCCGCCTTCTGTTCAGTTGTAAATGTGCACGTATCAGTCGCCAAAATCTGCACATCGCCGTTGAATAGTCCCTGCCACAATCTTTCGCTGTCATGAGGCTTCTTTATCTGTGGACAAGTAGCGTAGAGATGTCCGTTTTCTCCCTTGAAGACATCGTCATCAAGAAGGAGATACTGAGGGCACGTTTCAGCGAAGACCCTCACACCGCGCTCTTTCGCGGCGTGGACAGCCTCAGCGGCTTCTCCCGTCGACATATGGACGATGTATAGCTGTCCACCCGTAACCTCCGCCCACTTGATTGCACGAATTACCGCCTCCTCTTCGGTATAACAGGGACGAGATAGTGTGTGCGCATATGCCCCCCATTTCTCCTTCTCTTGAGCATATCTTTCAACCAGCATGTCCAAGACAAACACACTCTCCGCGTGCACTCCAATGTGACCACCAAGCTTGGCTGTTTCCTCTAGGGCACTGAAGAGCATCCCATCATCAGCCATCCAACCCTCATCTTTGTAAATCATGAACATCTTGAACGTAGGGATGCCATAGTCGATGACTTGCTTGATCTCGGCCCGAGTCTGATCGTTCCAGTCTGTTATGGCGGCATGAAGACCGTAATCAATGCACACCTTTGGGTCCGCTTCGGCACGTCTAGCTTCAACTGCATCCATAATTGAGCTACCCTTGGTCTGAATTGCGAAATCCAAGACTGTGGTAACTCCCCCGCAAGCAGCGGCCTTTGTGCCATTCTCGAAGTCATCTGCAGATACTGTTCCTGAGAACGGAAGTTGGAAGTGCACATGGACGTCAATGCCTCCAGGGAAGACGTACTTCCCTTTTGCATCAATTACCTGTGCATCCGATTCCGCATTCAAATCACTGGCAATCGATGCTATCCTCCCGTCGCGGACCCCGACGTCTGCTACGAATTCATCAGCGGAAGTCACGACCGTTCCGTTCTTGACTACAAGATCCAGCTCTGCCATGGAAATGCCTCTGCAGAGTACTGGGTGACATGCCATAAATCGGTTTAGGAAATGCCTATTAGATGAGGGAACTAAAGGTCGTTTTGCTAAAACTTCGGAGTGATGGCTGTGAGAAATGTACGTGTTGGACTTGTGCAAGCAGAATGGGAAGGCGACGTCACAGATGAAGCGAAGACCGATGACAACATCGAGAAGATGATTAGAAAGCATGAAGGATTTGCCACGATTGCCAGACAACAAGAGGTTCAGATTCTCTGCTTCCAGGAGCTCTTCTATGGCCCCTATTTCTGTGC
>JBHLOD010000345.1:0-2804 GCA_048940825.1 Promethearchaeota archaeon
TTTCCCTGATTTCTTTGAGTTGCCTGAAGGAGTTAGTTCTGACCTTGATGGCGATGGTCTTGCGAATCAATGGGATTCTGATAATGATGGCGATGGCGTGAATGATGAAACTGACCTATCTCCCTTCGCCAAGTCATTAAACCAACCCCAGTTTGATATTGATATTCTAACGGATGGCAAGCCAACCTATGTGACATTTCAAATCGTTCCCCAGAATCCTGAAAATCTAAAGCTATTCTATCAGACTTGGGATTGGCCGTACGATGCTGAGGGTAGAATGAAGGATCTTGACAATTCAAAGAGAGACGTTAGCATTGTGCCGAAACTAAATGTCACAACTAATGTGATTCCTGATCAGGAGGCCCTAAACGAGCACGGAATAACTGCTATGGCAGGTTATGTGCATCTACCTCTTGCACCAGTGATGGAGTATGGTAATATTGTTGGGTTCCTAGGTAGGATGTTCTACCCTGAATCAGATCCAGTGAACCTATCACTTCAGGTTGAACTGATATGGAAAGTGATAGGGTACAGTGATGTTGGTGTAAGCGCATTATCTGCTCCTAATGGCATGTATGTATCCATCGGATCTGATGGAGTAGCAGTAGCCAATGCGACCGAGCCGATGAGTGGCGGGATTCAAGTACTGGATCTTGGCAATGACATGGTTGCTTTCAAGATTCCAAATGGCCCATACCTTACATTATCTGATAGTGGGATTCTTGTGTTTAATGCTACTGAGATTGGCGAGCAAGAGGCATTTCTTTCAGTCGGGGGTGAATCCGGCAAGACAGGATTTGTAGGGCACAATGAGCTTTATGTTACCCCAAGATATGATGGCATACTAATCGCCAGTTCTTCTGAGTTTGTGGGATTTCATGTTGATGACGTCGGCTATTATGCTGAGCCAATAACCCTTGTCACCTATGAGGAGCCATTCATGCTCTCTGGCCTAGCTGTAGAAGAGTGCTATGGTTCTGATTTGGGATTGTTCTATAGTGAAAGCAGAAATCAGACAATTGCAGCAAATCTTTTGCTTGCATACGATTTCTTGAGGAACTCCACCAATACACTTGCAGACATGCCTGGAATTTTGGCCAATCACGGTATTGATGTCTACAACTTAATTGCATCATTCTCGAATCGTGATCAGGCATTTGTATCGATGAGCAATGATATGTTGCCAGCAGCGCTCCAAGGATTAGCTCCATACTTTCCAGAGAGCGAGAATGTACCAATCATAATTGCCAATGAAGATCATGGTAAGATCTTGGAACTCTCCGAGGCCTTGTCTGGGACTTATGTTATGGACAGTTCTTGCACATTCGACATGGTTGCCGAGGAAATCACCACAGCGAAGACCATGAAAACCAATCTTTACAATACCTCTAGCTTCCGCTATCTGGTCGTAGAGGAAATGATGACTGAGATTCTGGAGTGGGGTGAAGATGACCTTTCTGTTTACAATCTACTGGTTATGATGCTTAATTGGCACGCTGGGCAAACAATCATTACACAAGTGGGCGACTCGCCGGTAGACTTCGACTTCCCTGAAGCTGCTATCATAGATACAGTGGGCAATGTTATTTCTTGGGGAATCGACGGACTTGGCTACCTAGGTGATATTACAAAAACCACCTTGAAGGCATTCAAGTCTGTGAAACTACTTCCTGCAAAGGGCTTCAGCAAAGCAGCTGTTGCGGCTGGAAAGGGTACTCGTAGCTGGCTTAGGTCTTGTCGAGCCATCAATAAAGTCGGCACAGGAGCAACCAAAGTTGCCAGAGCAATCGGCAATTCTCTTGACGTTATTTGTTGTCTTGTGGATATTGGTTTATCCATATGGATGGCGATTGAGATTGGCATGGCAATAGGAGGAATCCTAGGTACAGAGTTGGCTATTGCCTATGGGCTAGTTGCAACTGTTATAAACGTCATTTGGGCGTTGCTTAGCGTCGCTATCGGAATAATCCCCGTAGTAGGATGGATTTTCGAGATATTCCTTGCTATATTCGACTTCCTTTTTGATGCCAAGAGCACTGTCATAGAATGGCTCACAAAGGCTATCTTTGGAAGTCCAAATCAAGTTTGCAGTGTAGTGCCAGTAAGTGATATTTCTGGTAATCCAATAATAAACACGTACGATGTTGATAATAATGGGCTAGATGTGGGGGACAGAATCGAACTGCTTTGTCAGCTCGTAGGCAACTTGACTGCAACAGGAGGGGGTGCAGATTATTGGGTGTCAAGAGGCTGGAACGTACCTTGGATAAGCATTGATGCGCCACCAGGTTCCTTCTCAAATACAAGTGAAACAGGTGCACCTTATACTCCAGATCCTGCGGGCTATCCATATAGGAATCCAATAGATACTCAATACGGAGCTGGCTGGAGGGCCGAGTTCTACAATTCTAGTGCTTGGATTGAGCCAGGAATAGGAATGCCCAACTTCCCAGTGGCAATTAGGATCAACTCCTACTACCAGATATGGAGCATCTGGTATCATCGGTGGCTGGGAATCTTCAAATGCACGCACGAAGATGCAATAAGAACTACACACTCCCTTGTCTACACCAGACTGTATTTCGATGTGCTTCCTGAGAATATCAATGATTTCGCCAATTGGAGAGGCATAACTTCTAACGACCACGATGGTGACGGACTCAACAACACTCAGGAGGCCAATTTGTGGGAGACAAACATTTGGAGATATGACACCGACTCGGATGGGCTCAGCGACAAGTACGAACGTGATATCGGAACAGATCCAACATCGTTCGACACGGATGAAGACCGCCTCATAGACT
>JBHLOD010000346.1:0-2804 GCA_048940825.1 Promethearchaeota archaeon
TTTCTCTCGAACTCCTCAACAATCGCCATGTTTGTTAGTTCTTTGAATTTCTCGTCAGTCAGATCGCCTCGCTGGACCTGAACGTCTCCTTTCCCGATGAGCCATCTGAGGCGTTCCTGAGAGAAGGCGTCAGCCATTGCCTTCACCCTTGCCAGATTTGCTTTCTCTGTCATTATGAACCGCCTCCCTTGGCAAGGGTTATACTTGCCCTCATTGCGGCGGCACTTCCAGCTGCCACACTGTCTGGGATATCCTTCGGACCCTCAGCACACCCACAGACATAGATTCCAGGAACGGTCGTGTCCACTGGAGTGATGGAAGGATGGTCCACAGAGAGGAATCCATCTTCATCCAGCTCAAGCCTCATTTGATTCGCGATTTCCTTGAGAGTCTTCGGAGGTAGGATTCCGGGGCTCAACACAACCAACTCGTGCTCTTGCTCGAGGAATCTCCCTGTTTCTGTGTCCTCCACCCGGATGACTATGTTGTCATTCTTGGGATTCTCGTAGACTTCACCGACTCTCCCGCGGACGAACTTGACACCAAAACGGGTCTTGGCCATCTCACTAAACTCTTCGAAGCCCTTTCCAAATGCGCGAATGTCTGCATAGTAAAGTGTGACATTCTTGACATTGTCATGCTGCAGCTCCTTTGCCATTACGGCGTTCTTGATGGCATACATGCAGCAAATGCGGGAACAGTTGGGAACTCCCTTCCCTACGTCCCTAGCTCCTACACACTGAATGAATCCGATTGACTGTGGGATTCTGCCATCACTTAGTCTCATCAGGTTGCCCGCGGTTGGACCGGCTGCGTTGATAATTCGTTCGTACTCCAAGGCATGCATGACGTTCTTGTATCTTCCATAGCCAAGCCTAGGATATTCGCGAACGTCATACAGTTCGTATCCAGTTGCAATGACTATTGCCCCAACTGGAATCTCAATCTCCTGATCCTCTTGGCTGAGGTCAATCGCCTCTCGTTCGCACGATTTCACACACATCTCGCATTTGATGCAGTTCTCCTCGTCAATCGTGTATACTAACGGTGTGTTCTGCGGGAAACCGATGTAGATAGCCTTTCGAAAGCCAAGACCCTGATCAAACTCGTTGGACACCTGAACAGGGCAATGTGGAACACAGTCTCCGCAACCGGAGCATTTCTCCTCGTCAACCTTGCGGGCTTTTCTACGTACTCTGACCCGAAAGTCACCTGCACCACCAGTAAGCCCGACGACTTCAGAATATGTGAGAAGTTCGACATTTGGATGCCTAGCAACTTCTGAGAGTCGCGGTGTGAGAATACATGCACTGCAGTCCAGAGTGGGGAAAGTCTTGTCCAACATAGCCATGACGCCGCCAATTGATGGTGTGCGTTCGACTAGAACCACTCTATAGTTCTGGTCTGCAATATCAAGCGCTGCCTGCATCCCAGCAACTCCACCACCTATGACCATGGCGGTTTCTGAAGGAAGCAACTCTTCGAATATCACCTTCTCCCCTGCAACTGTCATTTCTTGCCACCTCCCAACTCCTTGGCCAATGGACTGGGACCGAGTCTTTTGACGGTTTCAGTCATCTCTGTGATCCCGTCAGCCCATCGTTGCCCTTCTGAAGCGCTTGCCCACAGGAGTTTCAACCTATCAGGGTGCAGTCCCATGACTTCCATGGCTGACTCAAGAGCAGCGTACCGCACAAGAGTCCTGTAGTTTCCTGTCGAGTAGTGGCAGTCACCAATATGGCAGCCGCTTATCATCACGCCATCGGCTCCGTTCTTGAAAGCTTCAATGACCATGAGCGGGTCCACTCTTCCAGAGCACATCAATCGTATGACCTTCGCACTCGTTGGATACTGTATGCGTGAGATTCCTGCGAGGTCTGCTCCCCCATAGCTACACCAGTTGCAGGTGAACGCGACAATATTGGGGTCGAATTTGCGACTCATCAGGCCCCACCTCCCTCTTTGACCTCAGCCCTTAGTTTCGCAGTAAGTGTGGAGGTGCTGGCAGTGTGTTGCTGGAGTCCAATCTCTTTTGGACTGAATCCAAAAGCCAGTGCAAGCACCTGCGGGTAGTGTAGAACAGGGATGTCCAAGTCTTCGATACCGAACTTGTTCTTGATAATCCTTTGACCCATGTCGTGCTGAATGTGGCAAAGCGAGCAGACAGTCACTAGACTGTCTAGATCCGCTTCCTTGGCATCCATGAGTCTGTCCTTCAGGACCGCGTCTGCCAAGTTATCATCAGTACCCCGTAAGAGCCCTCCACAACAACGGTGACGACCTGTGTATTGCTTGGATGTGGCGCCGAGTGCCTCGAGAATCTCATCTGCGAATATCGGCCTCTCAGAGTACTCTATGTTTAGAAGCTCATGTGGCTTGAGCATATGGCATCCATAACGCAGTCCGAGTTCAATACCTTCCAAGCTGCGTACCATCTTGCTTCTTATCTCATCCATTCCGATATCCGAGTGAAGGAAGTCGACTAGGTGCCTTGCCTCGACTGTTCCATCGTAACGAAGTCCGGCACTTCTAAGAATCTCCTGTATTTGTTGTTTCATTCCGGGGTATTTCTCCATGGTATGGTTCACTCGTTTATAAGAGTGGAAACAACCACTACACGGAGTCAGGAGATCAAGTCCCATCTGTTCTGCTTTGGCTAGGTTCCGGGCGGCCAAAGCGAGGCTCGTGGTGACGTCGAGAGACTGCATCCAGAATGGTGCACAGCAGGTTTCGTTGGGTATATCGACAATCTCAACTCCCAAGTGATCAAGTACCTTTCGAGTAGCTGCTTCGTACCCTATGAG
>JBHLOD010000013.1:0-5644 GCA_048940825.1 Promethearchaeota archaeon
ATAACACTCAGTCTATATGCACCGGTTCCCCTAGAACTGCTGACTGGCTTCTGGGGAGTATGTGCCATTTGCTGCGCAGTCTACTGTGCCCTGTTCATTCTCCTTGGCGTGGCACTGAAGCGACCTTTAATCTGGGGAGTCGTGATTACTCTCTATGAACAACTTCTTGGCGTTCTCGCAGTGTTCTTAGGAGGAGCGGCGTTTTCGATTTCGGGCCACATACTTCACGTAGGAACACAGTTTGTCGACTACTCCTACTCAATAGTAGATTGGACCCCGACGACCTCGGGACTACTACTAGTCGTGATAACTCTGATGAGCCTACTCATTTCGACTCTGATCTTTCGGCGTAGGGATTTGTCCTAGTGAACTTCACCTCACTGAACATTCAGTGACTAGTCATAGTCCATATGCTTGATGTTGAAACTATCTGAGTTCTCAATGGCATATTGCTTGTCATTCTCAGGAAGGTATCGCGCAACGAAATCGAGAACCGAGTCTTCTGAGCAAGACTCTTGTTTCCTCTTCTGGCAAAACCAGGATCCTGTTTGATCTTCTTCACAACTCGTAGATTGAAAGAGCATTATAGACGTTTATCCAGAAAGCCAACCTCTTTTCTCTGGTCTTCAGGACTTTCAGGTTGAAGTCTTCCAGTGACTTGGCATATTGCACTACTGAATTCTCCGCCAATAGAGCGAAGTAATCAACATTTCCTGATTGGTCAAGGTGCTGCCGGAGCACTCAGGCAAGCCCGTTTTGGACTTCATCTACTTCTTCTATCACTGGATGTGACGCCACGTAGTAATAAATCATAGTTAAGCAACAACGAAGATTAATGCTTGGATATAGCCAGGAAGCAACGTAGCCTCTGTATCAATAGTGGAATGTTCCTCTAGCCTCATAGGCATAACACTGCATCACTCGGAAGCTCCACTAGTGCCATTTTTATACCCAGAAAAGAGACTACACCATGTTCACGTGTCTGGCAATTCATGCGCGATGGACGCCAGGCATATGAGGGAGGTCTTCAAGATGTCACCACGGAAAAAGGCGGACGACTCAGAGGAAGCAGATGATATTGATTATGAGGAGTTTGAGGATAGCGAGCTCGATGAGGACACGATTGACATAGGCGATGAAGGAGTGTCAGGTTTGGATGTCACTGACCTCCCTGGTGTAGGTCCCGCGATTGCGAAGCGGCTCTCCGAAGCGGGGTACAAGAGTGTTGAGGCAATTGCAGTCGCCTCGCCTGCCGAACTCGCGGCCGCGGGTTCTATAGGCGAAACCACGGCAACGAAAATCATTAAGGCCGGACGCGAGATGCTCGACATCGGCTTCGAAACTGCTGACCTGCTTCTCGAAAGAAGAAGGACTGCAGGGAGAATAGCAACCGGGTCCAAGGCGCTGGATGAGCTCTTCGGTGGTGGCTTGGAAACGCAGGCCATAACCGAGATGTATGGGTCATTTCGGTCTGGGAAGACGCAGATGGCGCATCAACTAGCTGTTAACGTACAGAGACTGCCTGAGGAGGGTGGCCTGTCGGCTACAGCAATCTACGTGGACACAGAAGGCACATTCAGGCCGGAACGCTTGGAGGATATGGCCGAGGCCTATGGCATGGACAAGAATAAAGTGATGAAGAACGTAATCTGGGCCCGAGCATATAACTCAGATCACCAGATTCTCTTGTGTGACCAAGCCATGGAGATGGCTCCTGAGAGAAATGCGAGACTGCTGGTGGTCGACTCAGTAACAAGCCACTTCAGAGCAGAGTATACAGGACGTGGAACGCTGGCCGCAAGACAACAGAAGCTCAACAAGCATTTGCACCATCTTCAGAGAGGTGCAGAAATCAATAATATGGCAGTTTATATCACTAACCAGGTCATGTCAAGACCCGACGCTTTCTTCGGAGATCCAACCGCACCAGTTGGAGGGCATGTTCTCGCTCACGTTCCTCAGACACGTTGCTATCTGAGAAAGTCAAAGGGGGAGAGAAGAATATGCAGACTTGTCGACTCGCCGAATCTTCCCGAGGGAGAGGCGGTCTTCACTGTTGTGAAAGACGGAATTCGAGACGTCTAGGTAGATTCGTACGGAGCGACCAAGCATCAGTCGGATTGGCTGCCCTCTAGTCAAACTGCGCAGCATTGACTATGTCTTCGACTGAGTTGTTCCACTGTTCAAGTCCTGCTGGGCTTGAAGGGTATGAATCGTAGAGCTTTGAGATGCGCTTCATTAGTCCTGCAGCCTTCTGGAGGCTCCTAAGCAGACCTATGTTCCCGACACCTCTCCTTACTCTTCGCAACTTGTCGAAGGTTCCAAGGGACAGGCCGTTTCCTCGATTCGCGGCCATAAGATCTCCTGCTTCAAGAATCCTCTTCTCGAATCCGAAGTCCATGTTCTCATCAGAAACAGATTGCAGGAGTCTTCGGAATATATCGAGCGACGCAAGGCGCTTGCCAAAGTCCCTCATGAATCGTACGTTGTATTGCCAGAGCCCGGAAGCGTTCAGCTGGTTTCTCGCAATTGCGCCCTTGGCCACTTCTCCCAAGGTTATCCCTGCACGCATTCCCGCGCCGATGCCGCCTCCGTGTATTGGATTCACTTGGGAAGCCGCATCCCCCACAAATGCGACACCGCCCGCCACGAGTGACATGAGAGGACGTCTCACTGGCACTGCCCCCCCACCGCTATCAATCAGCGAACTGCGATGAAGAAGAGGATATCTCCTCTTGAAACTATGGAAGTACGACTTGGGTGAACCCCTGCCACCGCCGCCGGTGACACCAATTCCTGCGTTCACCTCTTGGACTCCCTTGGGAAAAATCCAAGCATATCCGCTGGGAGCCACTTTCCTGCCTAGAAAGACCCGGGCGACCTCAGGTTCTGCCAAGGGCATGCTGAGCTTTAGGATTTCACGGTGACAGAGCGCGACGTCCGCCTTGTCTATCTTACTCTCAACAAGTGGGTCATCTAGCTTGTTCCTTATTGTGCCGGCGTAGCCACTTGCATCAATGACCAGTTTGCAGTAGGCGTTCCTTTCGGCTCCGCCTTCTGACTTGTCCTTGTAGCTGACTCCTGCAACTCTATCTTGGCGAAACAATGGCCCAGTAACATGACACTCGGATTTGAAAGTCACACCAGCGCTTATGGCCTCGTTGAGAAGTCGTTGACCAAACTCAATTCGGTTGACTGTCCACCCATCAAACTCAGTCCATCCTCTGACCTTCAATTCATTTGACATGCTGGGCGGATACACGTCTGCTCCAGCGATCTTGCACGAAATCTCAGAACCTTTGGGAAACTCAATCCCTGTTGCCTCGAAATGCGATTTGCTTATCTCATCACCACAGACCTTCCTACCGACTTCATGCTGAGGTTTCCTGTCAAGCAATAGTGTATTGAGGCCCATCTCTGCGCATCTTCGAGCCGCAACACAACCGGCCGAGCCGGCGCCCACTACAATCACACTGGGTCGCTTCAAAGTTTCTCGAGCATTGAGGCTTGTCGAGAGTTATAAATCCGTTCGTCAGAATCTACCGGTTTCGAAGCATAGTCGGTACTAGAGATGCCGGAACTCAATAATCACGACTGAAACAATCAGGATTCCTACAATCACGACAAGCAACGGAGGCATCCAGTTCAGAAACATCACGAAGTAGTAAATCAGAGTAGGTAGGTCAAGGGGAGTGACAACCAAGATGGCGTGAACAAACAGAAGACCGGAGGCTGCAAAGATTGGATAGAAGATTGGACCTCCACTGACGACAAGAAGCAGAACTATTACGCCCATGCGACTCTTGACAGGGTCAAGCAACGGAATAGGAAGCGTTTCCTCATCACTAAACTGGAAGTAGTAGCTTATGAGGAGGGTGGGCATTCGTATCCTGATGAGCTCCAGCACTTGAATTCCAAGCTGCATAGAGAGCAAGACTATTGAATGTAGGAGCATGTAGCCCAGAATCAATGCGTTGACGATGGGCAGGCCATTTGCCAGAATCTGAAGACTCTCAACAATTCCCACGAAGACCAGGAAGTTTAGTACAAATAGTGCAAAGTGGCCGATTGCACCCTTTACAACCCGGCGTCGTGTTACCATACTTAATCAGTCCGAGAAACGCGTCTAGACCCCCAGTTTAAAGGGTTTGCTTGGGTCTGGACCTTGAACCTGCGTCGGTCCCAGCTCACGCTGTTTCTCGATTGCTCTCGTGACCAGCTCCGTGAAGAGCTCGTTGATGTTCTCTCCTGTCTTGGCGCTGGTTTCGTAGTGAAGCACATCAAGCCACTTTCGGATCATCATTCCAGCAGCTGAAGGCACCAGTCGATCAGATCTGTCTATCTTGTTGGCCACTACCGAAACGACAGCGTTTGGGCAGACTGTGATGAATCTAGTGAACCAGTCGCCGATGTCCAGAAAAGTCTGAGGCCGTGTCACGTCATAAACGATGATCGCCATGGTCGCTCCAGCCATGTATCTCCTACGAAGCTCATTATATGTGGGCTGACCAGCAAGATCCCAAAGAACAACTCTCGCAGTGACTCTGTTGCCGTCAGGCATTGTCACATCCACCGTCTTCAATGCAAAAGTAGTACCGATAGTGGCGATGTACCTCTCACTGAAGCTGTCTTCAGTGTACCGTTTGATACAGCTGGTCTTCCCGACAGCTCCGTCACCTAGGGCAACCAGCTTGAACATGTGAGAGATCTGCTCGGTGGACACGGTGTTGCCATCCTAGGATTCACTGCCCTGCTAATTTGCCTAGTATTGGTATTTAATAGTTCTCGGAATATCCTCGCGTTAGGGAGAGAGAGGTCCGACCCACAATTGAACATCAGAAGAACCCTTTTGTGGGCCTCTTTCACATAGCAACCGACAAAGACAAGGAGACCATAAGATGGCAGAGCAGTTTCTTAACCGCCTAAAGGATATCGAGAAGAGCATCGGTGCCCTTGATGAAACACTGAAGAGAATGATCACCATCCTTGGCGCCATGACGGAGATACGATCAGACATTCGCATGGCGAAAGACGAAATCCTCGATGCTATCAAGTCTGCTCCAAAGGGCGGAACTGGCTCTACACCAGACATAGATGAGATTGCCGTCCTCATTAAAGGTCAGTTCGATACAATTGGCAAGTTCATCAATGATGCCATGGAGAGCACCCGAGCTGACATATTGGCAGCAATGAAAAAGATGCCTGCTCCTGTTACTGCAGCACCTGCCCCTGCAGCCAAACCCCCTTCAACACCCAAGCGTGCGCCCGCTCCTGCTCCAACACCTGATCCACCCGCTCCTGAAATCGTTGTCACACCTGCACCTGCCGCTCCGACCACGGTCACAATTCCTGCAGACAAAGCAATGAAGATTGCAGATGAACTCGACAACATCGTAGTGAGTCTGAAGATGGGCTGCAAGGCAGGCGAAGTACTGGAACAGATGGAGGAATCAAGAGCAGAGATATTGAAGGTCGTAGAAACCGACCCCATCCTGGTGCAGCTTGACAAGTGGCAAGGTGTTGTAGCCGGTTACGAGAAGAGAAAGGAACTGCAAGCAAGGGACATCCTCAAGTTGAAGAAGGAGATAAGAAAAGAGGTTCCAAAATACAGACCTGCTTAGTCAGGTCGGACTCGCATGCCTTC
>JBHLOD010000013.1:5744-11270 GCA_048940825.1 Promethearchaeota archaeon
GCATGCACGGTGAGGCCGCCAGCAGGGATGCAAGGTCTGTTCTTCCGAAGAGACCACACCCAACTAAGCCTTGTTGGCTCTCACCACTATTCTCCGGGAGCTCCATCAGCAATAAGCTTCACAGTGGCCAGCACTCGGATTACGTCACTGGCCGTCACGACGCCAATCACTGAGTCACCTTCCATAACGGGGAGGCATTTGAAGTTGGTTTGATTCATGACAGATATGGTCTGACCCAAGTCGGCATCAGGACTAATCGTCACCACTGGACTGGTCATGATAGCCTCCACAGATAGAGACGAATAGGTGTCTTCAGACAGGAGTTGAGCAGAAATGAGGTCCTTCCTTGTCACCATCCCTACCAGCACATCACCTCTTGTAACCATGAGACTGCCTATGTCCTCCGCCGCCATGAGCCGCGCAGCCTCTAGCACAGGGGTTTCAGATTCGGCTGTGACGATGATTGACGTCATGAAGTCTCGGACTAACACTTGTCTACCTCCTGACTGTTCTCGGTACAATTGCATCACATCTCAGAGCTCTCTTTTTGAGCTCTGCTCTGTCTGAGTACGAGCATTGCTAGCTTGGCGAACACGTCAGTGACCGCCTCGCCAGTCTTCGCGCTCGTTTCATAGTAATCAGCCTGAAACCAGTCACGCAGCATAAGTCCGGGTTCCACTGGCACTATACGATTGTCTAGGAGATCTACCTTGTTGGCGGCGACAACTACGGCCGCATTAGGACACGTTTCGCGGAAGGACTCAAACCAGTTATTCATGGCCATAAACGTTTCCGGACGTGTTACATCATATACTATGATTGCTCCAGTGGACCCCTTCATGAACTGTCTTCGCAGCTCTCGATATGTGGTCTGGCCCCCCATATCCCAGATGATGAGACGAATCTGCCTTGTCTCGCCCTCTTTGTCCGTCACACTCACATCCTTGGAGGCAAATGTCGTACCTATGGTCTGCTTATACTCCTCATCGAATGAGTTCTCAGTGAACCTTCTTATCAAGGAGGTCTTCCCCACCGTCGCCTCACCCAGCAGAACCACTCGGAACTTGAACTCATCAGATGGTTCGTCTGAGGAAATTGCTCCTGAGGTAGGTGGACCTTCCGTCATGCAGTAGTGCCCCTGTATGTGCGCAATGTGAAACTAGTGCTTCATCATCCCTGCCACTTCTTATATTTCTATTGCGGGAGTTGGCCCTTGGAAATGTGTGCTTCCGTGCTACTACCACTCGCCGGTTCGTGGAAGGAATATCTCGAACGCTACGACTGGCATTTTGAGGTCTAGATTTGTCAACACTTCGGGAGCAATCTCCCCAAACATCCCAATTGGTTCGCCACTCTTGAGGATGTCCGCAGCTCTACCCGCGATGAATGTGGCGTCTTCTCGCTCAGAGTAGCTGAACACTCCATCCAACCCAAGATTCCTTAGCAAGAACCCTATGTCGGTAGCCAGTTCTGTTATGTTCACTGACGTGTCGACCACGATGCCTGATAATGCCGGTATCTGTTGTATCCTTGTTTCCATCAGCTCATCGGGAACTACGATATCTCCAACCTCAAACAGCTTCTGCGGATAATCGGCGTGTTGGTTCCGCGCTGCGAAGTCAAGAAGAACAGGCAGGAGTGAGTTTCTTAGCACCGAGTAGTCTCGACTCTTGGGATTCCCTGTAGTGACCACGAGACGACTTCTAAGCATCTTATCTCTTAGGAGGTCAGGGGAGCTCATGATGTAGTTCATCACCTCTTGATAGCCTGCTCCGACCATAAGGTCCCTTACCTTGTTCTTGAACCTGGTAACGGGATGCGCTTTCCCGGTTGTCATCGTCTGCGGCATCGCGGGTTCAATCCTGTCAAAACCATATCCTATGGCAATGTCTTCGATTACATCCACTGGATGTAGAATATCCACTCTATACCTTGGTATCTGAACCTGCACCTTCCTTGGCTTCATCAATTTGGCTCCGAGTCCCATCCTTCCCAAAGCATCAACGATTTCACTTCCGACCAACCCAAGGCCCGTCAGCTCATTTACGTCATCGATGCTCACGGTCATGAGGTCAGGTGCGAAGTCGGGAGTTTCATCAATTGGACCGTCTGGATACACTACAGACACTGACTCGATCCTTCCTCCCCTGTCTGCTAGTGAAGCCGTCATGATGTTTAGCGCTTGGTCCACAGTTGGAAGGTGAGTACCTGTGACTTCGACGAAGAGGTTCTTTGTTTCAGTGGTAATCCTTCCTAGATCGTTGCTGTTTATGATGGGCGGGAGACTCAACACCAAGCCACTCGAGTCATAGAGCAAGGGCCATTTTTTGTGAGATTCTATGATGGATCCATACTCAACCCCCTTCTCATGCTCACTAAGGATAGTTGGGCCGTCCATCTCGACATCATCCCCGAGTGGTACGAATTTGATCTTCTTCGGTTCTTTTGGACCGTAGATGATTGGGAAATCGATGCCATCGTACACATAGAGCCCTATGCTGGCCTTGCTTCTGTTTCTCCCGTGCGTGGCGGTCAGTGCTTCTTGGAGATGCATATACTCCTTAATCAGCTCGTCATCTGCTTCTATACCCTTGATGATTGAACAAGAGATGAAGGGTCGGATACGGCCCAAGCCGTGTTTGACCTCAATCTGCTTGCCAGACTTCTTTACAGAGTACTTCCGCAGTCCAGTTTCAAGACGAAGAAAGGACCTTACAGCCCTTGCAATGCCCTCAGTTGAGAGCATATCTTGGCGGTCAGGATTCACTTCAAGTTCAATGATGTTGCCTACGACCTTCTCTACTTCGGCCTTAAGAAGGAAGAGAGTTTCCTCGAGTTTCGCCACGGTCATCTTCTCGCCGATCAGCGAGAGAAGGTCATCGATCCTACACTCTACTATCATGATCATCACCTATGATACGAAGGCGCTTCTCCTGAGCCACGTCAAGTCTCTAGTGAGCAGGTTTCTGATGTCGTTGATGCCCATGGCTGCCATGTAGAGCCTCCCACTTCCGAGGCCCCATGCAAGTACAGTATCTTTGATTCCCAGAGGGTGTATTACCTCTGGCCTGAAGATTCCGGATCCACCAAGCGCAATCCAGCCTAGCTTGTCATGTTTTCCGAAGGTTTCAACGCTAGGCTCTGTGAAGGGGTACTGTCCAGGCTTGAACTTCAACTTCCTGATGCCGATTGCCTTGCATATCGATGTCAAGTACCCTAGCAGGTTTCTCAACGTCAGGTTCTTGTCCATGATGATCCCTTCGCACTGGTCGAATTCTTGGCCATGTATGGCATCGAGTTTCTCAGATCTGAAGTTCCGGTCGATGATGAACATCTTCTGAGGGCTCTCACGATGCTCGTACAAGTATCGCATTGACACTGGAGTTGTGTGAGGACGCAAGCAAAGTCTGGTGGCCACCTCTTTGCTGAAGGGCCAATCCCAGCCTTTTGATCCCGTCTCTCCACCATTCTCGTGAACAGCCTTCACTGCCCTGTAATACCTGTTGTCTAAAATGTCCCCATGGTCGTGCGGTGTCACAACCCTGAACTGGTCTTGAACTTCCCGGGAAACATGATCCTGGGGAACGAATAAAGTATCATGACCCCAGAACTCGGTTTCCACAAATGGACCAAACCATTCTGTGAAACCTAGCCCTATCATAATCTCTCTCAGCCACTCATTGAACTCAGCATAGGGATGTTTCTTCCCATAGTTGACGTATGCGGGCTCCAGTTCAACGTTGTAAGGTCTGAAGGTCTTTCCTCTCCAACTCTCTGATGAGAGCATCTCTGAAGTTAGGTTCTCGATGCCCTTGACGTCCTTCGACAGTAGCTCATCAATCGTGTTCCTCTTATCTCGGGTGACCTCGGCCTCAAACACCTTAGTCATGGAGGTGTCGACCAAAGAACGCTCTATCGCCTCCTCCAAGGCCGAATTGAGGCTCTCAGGGATATCCTCACGCCCTTGAGATATGGCCGACAGAACTTCCTCCACAGGGGTCTCCGAGTCCTCTGTCTTCACTTGGAGGACCGTGGTTCCATCTTCTTTGGTGATTCCCAACCACCCATTCTTTCTGGACCAGTTAATGGCGATACCCTTTGTACTGGGTGCCAGACCGCTTCTGGCCACAGCCTCGTCAACTCTCGCCTTACCTCCCAATTCCAGAACTGCACGAAACAGTCTGACTTCTGGAAGGCCGTTCTCAGAGTACTCTTTTCCCTCTTGAGTCAGGGTATAGGAAGCAATCTCTCGAATCTCAAGACTGGCAAGTCCCTTCTGTGAAAGCGAGTTGAGAATGGATACGACTCTCACATCATTCTGACCGAGCATCCCTGCAAGCTCAACTGCATTGACACTTCCTTCGTGGTCAGCAAGGGCTCGAAGGACTGCCTTCTCTCCTTCAGTCAACTGTTCGCTCATCTGTCAATCAGAACTCCTGAAATGTTTCCGTGATGCTCGATTCCACACGCCGCATACAGACTGGGCCCGTAAAAGAAGATTCCCATCAACTGGGCGCTGTAAATTGGCGGTGCATCCCTTCATCACCCGTTTGCACTGCCTGAATCTGACGGCCTTTTTAACTTGTCGCCGCAGAAGCAAAACGTCTGTGACGCAATGTTAAAATACAGACTTCCATGGGAGGACCTCGGCGGTTGCCTGACGGCCACTAGTTCTTCACGAAATCCGTCAAATAGCAAATACGCGAAGAGGTGAAACGAGATGTCAGCGGAGCGTCAGAAGCTCAAACGCAAGGTGAAGGAGCTCAAGGCACTCCAAGGTAGGCATAGCTCGTTTACGACCCTCTACATTCCACCAACTAAGAGCCTAGTTGATGTAACTGGGTTTGTGAAGGCAGAGCTTGCAGGCGCTGATAACATCAAGAGCAAAGCAAACAGGAAGAACGTTCAGGACAATCTGACGGCGATCCTGAGCGAACTGACGAAACTGAACCAAATACCTGACAATGGTATTGCCTTCTTTTTCGGTATCGTAGAGGAAGGTGGGAGCGAGGGAGAGATTCGTGACATTGTTGTACCTCCCTCACCCGTATCTCAGTTCACCTACATCTGTGGCAGGGAGTTTGTTACAGACGAGCTTGAAGAGATGACAATGCCCAAGAGCCTTGTCGTCATCGTCTTGATTGAAGGTGGAAAGGTCACTATTGGTTATCTTCGCGGCAAACACATAGAGCTGGTAAGAGATGAGGACTTCTACATCATAGGCAAGACGCGAGCAGGTGGCCAAAGTGCAAAGCGCTACTTGCGAATCAGAGAGGAGAAGATGCTTGAGTTCTTCAAGTATGTTGGTCGCATACTCAAGGACCTATTGCTTGAGGACATAGATAATGTGGATGCGATAGTTCTTGGAGGCAATACCATCCGTGCACAGGAGTTCCTTGAGAAGGGGGACTTGGACTACAGGATTAGGGAGAAGGTAGCCGACGTCATTATCCCAGTCAGCGTGATTGATGAAACGGGACTCTATCAGGCCATGAAAGAAGCCTCGCGCGTTCTCAAAGAAACTGA
>JBHLOD010000347.1:0-2778 GCA_048940825.1 Promethearchaeota archaeon
GTTCGGAAGAAGGAGGCTCATATGCTTCGTCTGAGATGAACTTTCCATCATCGACTGGAATGGGCGCCTTCTCTTCTGCGCTTGGTGCAGAAGCATAGGTCGTTGGAGCCGCAGTGACTTCTTCCACACCCGCAACTTCAATCTTAAGCCTAGGTTTCTCTGTTTCACCCACTTCGCTGTTCTTAGAAGCAGCGGCCATGAATGAATCGCTCATCGATTCCACGACGGAGAGCGCATCAGAGATGTCTTGGAATTCATCTCCATCAAGCTGTGTTACACTTACTTCAAGGTCTGGATTCTCTACAAAGGTAGCAGCCTCGTCCTCCGGGGGGGCTGGCGGAGTCTCAAGTTCCTCTCCCAGAACGGGTTCTGGTTCTGCAGCAACCTCAATCTCTGGCCCTTCATCAGCGGGCGGAGGAGCTGGCTCCTTTTCTGAGACAACCACTTTCGCCTGCGGGAGTCCTATTCGAACAAGAACGTCCCTGAGTGTACCAGGGGCCAGTATCTTGCGTCGTGCCCTAAAGAACATCTCAACCTCTTCCAGAACATCATCAAAGGATCTGTGTTTCGTAGGGATCTTCTTCTTGACTAGACCTTTGTCTCTTATCTCAACATAACCTGGAATGAGTGAAACCCCAATAGTTGTTCCTGGTACTATCAGCTCTTGCGACGCTCCACATCCAGATGACAAGTTGATTTCGTGGAGAGTTTGATAACTGTTTCTCCAACAGATGCATCATGACAGTAGACTCGGACTCTTTTCACCTCGTACAGAAAGGTATATGACTGCCATCCAGACTTGACTCGCCGTGTTCCCACTATGACAGAGTTCAATTTCTCCGATTTCGTTGATGTGATTAAGGACTGGCCAGAACCGGGTCAGGCCGTTATCGACATTAGCAGACTCCTAGAGCATCCACACGTCTTTCATGAGGCTGTAGTCACCCTCGCGAAACCGCTTGTGGAGCTTCAACCAAACAAAGTCGTGGGAATAGAACAACGGGGCCTAGCGATTGGGAGTGCAATTGCCTACTATCTTGGATGCGGGGTTGTGCCGGCTAGATCAATTGCATATCTACCGGAAGACTATGGTCGCCCTGTTGAACTGCTGCCCACAAGCAGGTTTGCCGACAGAAGACTTGCTCTTGTGCTCGACTCTATTGACGCTGGAGACCGTATCGCGATTGTGGATGACTGGCTAATCAATGGGACAACTGTTCTGGCGCTCAAGAAGATGCTGGAGAAGCTTGGGGCAACTGTAGTTGGGATAGCCTGCGTTGTCAATGACATGAGTGAAACTCGAAGGAAACTACTTGGAAGACCAGAGGTTCACTCTCTGATTCAGAACATCTGCGTGAGTGATGTTGAGCCTGTAGATTGATTTTGCATCTGGGTCTAGCGCCATATGTCGGCATCTGCGTGGAAGAATGGTTCCTGCATTGACTCTAAGGTGTTAAAGCCTCTCTAAGACTGACGAAGAGGAAACGCCCTGCTAGCCTTGCGACTTCTGCTCTCCCCTTAGATCCCTCCGACATCATTGAGGATACGGTTTCCTGAAGCACAGTGTCTCTTGAGCCTACTTCAAACAGTGCACTAGTGAATGGGCCGGTGAATACTCTCTGTACAAGAAGTAGCGGTCCGAACTCGTGGCCGAAAGATGATCTCCACAGCCTCTGGTAAAGGCCCAGACTCTCTGCGTCGAGTTTCTCCTCCTCCAGGCACTTGCCCAAAGCAACAGCGCCAATCTGCGCTGCTTTCATTGAGTATGCAATCCCTCCGCCGGTGAGAGGATTGACCATGCCAGCGGAATCACCCACAAGTATGCAGCGGAGTGTTGTGGTTTCCTTGATAGGCCCTCCTGTTGGGATTAGTGCCCCTCTAGTGCCCGACAGATCTGCATCTTCTTCTAGTTTCCTTGTTCGCTTCAGCATCTTGATGAATTGGTTGAACCTTTCCGGAAGGCCACTGGAGTTCTTACCAATAATCCCAAGCCCTACGTTGATTGTGTCACTCTTAGGGAAGACCCACCCGTACCCGGGAAGTCCTCCAAGATTGGCAAAGAAATGGTACTCTCGATCAGATGTGTAGATGTCGTCGATGAATCTCTCAGCAGCAGGAACTTCAGCAACCCTGCAGGCAGTAACGGCGCGAGGAGACCACTTCTTGTTCAGTCCTGTCGTGCGCGCCACCATGCTTGTCACTCCGTCTGCTCCGATCAAGACACGAGCAACGACAGAGTCTCCTCCCGAAAGACTAACTGACGCTGAGTCCTGTCCTATCGAAACCGACTTCGCTCTGGCATTGATTGAACTTGCTCCAGCATCAATAGCCTCTTCGTAGAGCACGTTGTCAAAATCTGTCCGAAGTGCCACCGCCATATCAGCTCGCCCTTTGAGCACTGTTCTCCTATTGGGTGAGTGTAGCACTCCGGTTCTACACACACATTTCAGAAACTGACCTCTTCTGGACTTGAGGTAGGAGAATTCATCAAACAGATTTGGAGAGAAGCCCCCCCCACAAGGCTTGTCTCGAGGGAACTCGTCTTTGTCAATGACACACACGTCATAGCCAATCTTGGCTAGATACCTTGCGGCTGTTGCACCCGCAGGACCTGCTCCAACTATAGCTACATCGTGCATTCTGTGTGCTTCCTAGTGCGGCGTTTCTTCTGGTTGGGATTCTCTCGATCCTGCATAGCTAATTACGTGATGCTTAATTAGCGTCCGGTTTCCAGTATCTTCAACGCATGAGTAGCCTTATCGAGAGAAGAAGAGCACT
>JBHLOD010000348.1:0-2767 GCA_048940825.1 Promethearchaeota archaeon
GGGACCCAACAGCCCACCTCCACGTTGTCTCGCCTGCCGGGAGGTGCACGGAGACAAAGAATGACCTCATGTGAAATGAGGAGCGTAAATCTACGAGCTGGCGTAGAGGTATCTGAGACTCTCAGCGTCCGCGTCTGTCGGATCACGGTCGCTGTCGAGTAGACCGTACAGAACGTGCAAGACTTCTGCGTTCTTCTGAAGGGTTGATGAGGGTCGTGGGTTTGAGGTCATTTTTGTTAAGTCTCCGTTTCATTCGGTTACTGTAGGACAACTCACCTCAACTTCCTGTGCAGAAACATATAAAGATTGATGAAACGTGTGAACTATCCAGGTATTATCTAAGTATATATCTGGATAACACATGGAGAATGTTGGCATAGGGCGGCTCCTCGAGCCGTCTAGCGCTCGTTTGTACGATGTATCAAGAGCCGTTCCATGCGAAAAAGGGGGGAGAGGGCCTCCTAGATTCTCACTCAAAAGGTAGTCTTACGTGCCACCTGAGAGATCCCAATTCATTCTCGTGAAGGAGAGAATCTCGCGCTGATCACATGCCACCAGCAGTTCCTGTTCGATTGCTTCCAGTACCAATAGACTTGCCTCAGCTTCACTTACACCTTGGGCGTGAGCTATGTTCTTTGCCATGTACATCGGTCTAGCGCAGTCGGCTGCCTCAGTGATTGCCAAGGCATCCTCGACCGGCCTGTATTTGCGCGGGAAGCTAGGCCCGACTCCACTCCTGTAGTACTGGAGAAGGAATCCGTCAAGACGTTCGTCAAATAGGGCCTCAAGCACCTGTGCCAATACTCCGTCTGACGACTGTGTAGGCCGCTGTGACATTTCAAAATCAAGCATACTTCCTACTCCCCTGGCGAAGTCGACCATTCTTTCTTCTTGTTGGGGAGATGCCGAGCTAACCGTGATGAATGCGCACACAATGTTCTTGGTTGGCACTGCTCGAATGATGTCTGATATCGGAATCACTTCGTAGGTGAGGTCGTCTTCTCCAGTCGCGAATATCTCAGCCCTGAAATGCGTGATTGCCGTAATGAAAGCGGATATCATACCTTCCTCGAATCCGCCCTTCAGGATGTTTGAGTAGATAGGCAGTCCGCTTGTTCTATGCAGTATCACTATGCCAAGCAGATTGTTTGCATCATCATATCTTCGCTTGATTCCCAGAGCGAGCTGCTGGCGCTCCCTTCTCTTTCGTCTTCGAACCCTTAGCCCCGCGGCCACCATTGCCAGCATAGCCCCAGATGCGAATAAGTATAGTCCGTAGGTGTCTATAATGTGGCCAAACAAGGCTCCTTCATTTGGGACAATTGAAACTTGTCTCTCGAAAACTTGGGCAAGCTCGTAGAATTCGTGCTCGACTGTTATTTCAACGGCAATCCGGCTATTGTCTGCGAAGTCGTTCCACGCCACATCAGCTACATAGACTCCTGGAGTTGTTTCATTGGCATCAACGGGTTCACCAGGATTTCCGCCACGTAAAATTACGTACCTGACGGTGGCATTCGAAACTGGGTCACCTGTGTCAGCCTCCACAAGTCTAAGACTCAAATCCAATGTCAGAAACTGGACCCAAACTGGTTGTGTCATTTCCACTCGAACGGGCACTCGAGCAGTCTGAAAGGTGAAGAGAGACGTTCCTGTTTGATACCCGTCTTTCGTCATGGCGATATACACTGAGTAGCTGCCTATTTCCTCGGGAACTACTGAAATGTTGTACAACCCGTTTCCAAGCTCCACAAAGTCGACCCATTCTGAACCGGTACCTGTCACAGTTGGAGAGGCACCTACAATTCCGGTACCGTTGCTGGAGGTCCTATAACCGAAGGTGAATGAATAGCTACGTCCGTAATAGAGTGCTTCAACCAAGCTTATTGTATCCATGTCGGTCCCGATTACTGTGACGTGAAGTGAGAAACTGGCCAGTTGTGTTTCATAATTGGTGACATTTGCTCTGAGAAGCAGCGTGAAAGTGCCAGTTGACTGAGGGTTCAGAATCATCGAATAGCTACCATCACCTTCGTATTGCGTTGGTGTAGCATCAAGTCCGACTGCTGGTGTCTGTCCAACGATACTCACGTTTGCTCCGGCGAGGCCATCACCCGTCCAATTGGTGTAGCGGACCACAAGTCGGTACGGCACTCCATAATCAATGATGGCAGCACTTCCGTTTAGCATAATGAGATTGGAACCAAGGCTTCCGACATTTAGAAACAGCGTATCTTTTGCGGATCTGTGGTGGTCTGTGAGCGCAGAGATTACGATTGTGTACGTTCCGGAAGTGACAGGAGTGATTACAAAGGAATAGTTGCCGGAGCCAAGGTAAGTGACATTCCCCAAGTTGAGGTCGTCTAGTTCACCATTGTGGTTAATGCTCACGTTAGCGTTCTCGATTGGTGCCCCGTACCTATCAGTAAACTTGAACTCTGCAAGGAAGGGCTCGCCGAGTCCGACCTCTCCTGTTGCCTGATAGAGAATCAGATCATTGTCTGTGAATTCAAGTCGTACCAAGAAAGTGCATGAGGCATCATCGTAGTACGGTAGGCTGGCATTGACAACAACGATTGAGTCACCTGAGGTGAGCACACTTGTATCTAGACCTGCCTCCCACCACTTCTGGGCGGGATTAGGAATGTAGTCCACAGTCGACAATGACCAGTTCGCACTGATTGAAGATGTTGGGTCCATCAAGTAGTCGCCATTCTCAGCATCACGATACGTCAGCAGACTCCAGACCACGGCTCCTGATTCTGCA
>JBHLOD010000349.1:0-2765 GCA_048940825.1 Promethearchaeota archaeon
TCTTGGCAAACCCAAGCAGACCCCGGAAGTCCGAATGTGCGCTCAGTGGAAAACCAGTCTTGCTCGAATCTCCGAGAGTCCAGCCAGAAAGCACGAAATTTGCCAGTCTTCCTAGGACATCACTGGCAGTTCCTGAATCCAGATGGGCACTGATATTCTTGCGTGTGTGATGAAAAGAGGAACTCACTATCGCGCAACCATCCTTGAGCATATTCCTTGCCCTTTCGGACCCGAGTGAGGACTGCCGGAGGCTGTTTCCGTGTCTGTTGTATACCTTGCACACCTCGGTAATCATGTGGTTGCCGGAAACGACATTGAATCCTCCCCGCTGAAGAAGTGCAATCGTTTCCTGAGCCTTGCCAAGTGAGTAGGCCTGAAACACAGGAATCCGCCCGGCTTCTATCGTTTCTTCAGTTGCAGTCAGTATCTGTTCATAGATCTCCTTGCGCTTGGGGAATATCCAGTCTGGTGTGCCGTAGGTGGCCTCAGTGATCAGTACATCTGCCGCTTTGGGCTTTGCAGCAACGTGTACCATACTGTCAATCACATTGAAGTCGCCAGTGTAGAGAACAGATAGGCCCTCATCGAACTGCAAATGGTACATGCTTGAGCCCACGACGTGACCTGCGTTGAGTGAGGTTATGACTACTCCAAGCTGTCCGGTCCGCTCGTTGTGGTCTAGAGTTTCAAATCTGGTTCGCAGTTTGTGGCCACGGGCCAAGAGTGCTTCCCTTGTCGCTTGCGTAGCTATTACGCGATGTGCATTCTCGATACCCTTCAGGTGGTCAGCGTGGGCATGTGTCAAGAGTG
This sequence comes from Promethearchaeota archaeon, assembly GCA_048940825.1. Taxonomy (GTDB): domain Archaea; phylum Asgardarchaeota; class Thorarchaeia; order Thorarchaeales; family Thorarchaeaceae; genus SMTZ1-83. Next base: position 811 of record JBHLOD010000349.1, read on the forward strand.
TGGTTTCACCCTTCACTCCGGTATCAAGAGCAAGACGTACATGACCGTACTCAAGGACAAACCCATCTGACTGCTTTCGAAGCTTCAGAGTGGACATTGGATGACCTTCTCGGTCTTTGTGGCCATGTCACAAAAGGCTTTCCTAGCACATCTGGATGCCGTTGTACTAGAGCTTCCTCCTCATTAGTATCACTTCTTTCGTTTTCGACTCACCACCAACAAGATTTGCCAGCTCTTGTACGATATCCAACTGTCCAAGCCCGACAAGAGGTAGTTCAATAGATTCTGGCTTTATGGGGGCTGTTTGGGCAGCCATCTTATGCGCAATCGATTCAACTTCCATCGCATCGAGGTCCGCCAATAATGGCCAGATCACGGCACGGCCTCGAAGGCGTTCAATGCCCATAACAAGGCTAGTGGCATCGTCCGTGGTCCAAGTCTTCAGAGATCCTCTACTGTCTGCAACTTCCAAAGCTAAAGTGACTTGGGAACAATCTAGTCTTGATAGCTCATTCTGTTTCCAATAGAGATCTCGAGCACCAGTCTTGTTTGGAATCTCGTCCCACGCCATTACGCCCGGAATGCTGTAATCTCCTCTGACTTCTATTGAACACCCTAGTGCCTTGGTGACTTCATGAAATCCAAGGGCTTCAAGAGTGCCTCTAAACTCACTGGCAATCTCAGTTGTTATCGGAAATGGCAAGTCTCCTTCAGAGTCACTAATATCTACTAGCACATCCGCCTCTCGAATAACAACAGTCCGAAAGAATGGGAGGGAGGACTTCAAGAGCTGAAGGTCCGCTTCACTCCTATAATCAGGATGCAGGTATGCATCAACAAGTGCGACTGCATATCTTGTCCTATCTCTGTAGATTGCCGTTCCACCGATAAGTTCTCCACCGATGCTGGCGAGGAAGTAGATGCTATCGGGAAGAGAGATGAAGCTCTCTGCATAGTCTTTCTGTTCAGGCATCGCACGGCCAGCTAACTTCAACCAAGTGCCGAGCTCGTCTTTCGGCATTCTTCTGGTGAACAGAGTGGAAGGCTTCATGACTCTGCACTAGCTCTTCCCAAGAAGCTCACTTCTTGAAGTGAGGAATGATGTCCTTGCCAATCTGCTTGATTGCTTCCTTCTTCTTGGGCCCGATAGGTGAACCCACGACGAACTGAGTGACACCAACTTTCGAGAGATCCTCGATGCGTTTGATGCACTGGTCCTTGTCTCCGACAACTGCAAACGCGTCAACCATTTCGTCTGTGATTGATCCAGGTAGGTCCTTGAAGTTGCCATCTCCAAGGAGCTTTCGGACATTGTTGCAGGCATCCATGTCTAGATTGTGTCTCTCAAGTACAACATCTGGTGAACCTGCAACTATGAAGGCGACGACGATCTTGGCATCTCCTTCAAGGGCAGCCTCTCGACTCTCACCAATGCTGAATGATGCATAGGCTGTGACATCAATCTCCTTGATGTCGCGCCCTGCTTCTTCGACTCCCTCTTTGATCTTCTCCATGGCAATCTCAAAGTCCTTCGGGTGGCTCGCATTGATTAGAATCCCGTCGGCCACCTTTGCCGTTGCTTTCAACATCATTGGTCCTTGGGCTCCTGCGTAGATTGGAATATGGGGGCCCTTCTTGACCGGTTTTCCATCCTTCATCTTGGGATTCCCGTCGGCATCCATTACCGGTTCTTTCTTGACGATTGCTAGCTTGGCACCCTTGACCTTGAAGACCTTGCCATCGAGCTTCGCTTTGCTACCCTGCGTCAGCTTCCGCATGTAGTCTATTGACTCGACAACGGCTGACACAGGCCGCTCCCATTTGATGCCCAAGCCGCTTAGTGTGACTTTGTCTCCCGCACCGATTCCGATGACGGCGCGTCCATTGCTCAACTCGTTTATCGTAACCGCGGCGGACGCAGTCAAGGCTGGGCTGATGTGGAAGGGATTGGTCAC
>JBHLOD010000350.1:0-2762 GCA_048940825.1 Promethearchaeota archaeon
TTACTGTATGGAACTGGATACTTGTCTGTCATTCAAACCAGCCTCTTTATGTTAGTTAACTATTGTTGACTAATGATGAAGATAAGTGTTCGCCTAGACCGTGGCTCCAATGAAATGCAATCATTGATAGCCAACAAGGTTCCTCAATTATGCAGGCACCATCGTGGAGAATGGTGACAGAGGAGTGTGACGGATATTACGAGAAGTAGCGGCAAGCTCGCAGCTGGCGCCCTGATTCTAATCATAGGAGCTGCAATCTTTGTTGACGACCTTCATGATTTTGTACCCGGAACAGACTGGCTACACTGGCTACCAGAATTTCCGCCGTTAATCATAGGAACCTTTCACTTGGAGCATCTATACATAGGTGCCCTCATTATGCTAGTTGGGCTAATCATAATGGCCCGCTCGTAATTCAGCCCCAGATATGGGCTGCAGAATCCTAGCCCTTCAGTCTAGCAAGTGCACCCATAGTTAGTAATGGGAAGATTATGGTCGCATCTCCAATGACTGTTTCAAACATGGCCTCTGTCTGCATCTTCTGCCAAGAGACCCCCTCAACAAGTGGAGCCCCGCCAAGGCTGCCGCCTTCGGGCCGATCAAGTGTGACTTGGACCGCCATATCAAGGCCGCCCCTTAGAATTGTAGATCCCATTGTGAAATGCTTAGTGAGCCCTCCACCAAGCATGATGGCTCCTGTTCTTTTTGCTTCAGTCACCATTTCACCGAGAATTCTAAGATCCTTCACAAAGTCGAGACTGAATTGCTTCATTGTACTGTAGGTGTACATGTGAAGCCCTAGCATTGAGTCCATGAGTCCGGGCGAGAATATGGGGACATTGTTCTGGGCCGCTTGGTACACTACTGAATCGTCATCGGTCAGGGTGTTTCCAAGCTGGGCTAGGAACTCGCTGGGCGCCAGACCTGTCATCTGTCCCTCGGGTAGAGAGTCGATAAAGTCATACACTCTCTTCTCAAGTGTTTCAAAGTGCTCTTCTTCGACATAGAGGTCAGCAATTCGACCCATCCCGGCGTCTCTCAGTTGCTGATCGTTTCTGTCACTCGGAACCCGATGGTGCCTACCGCCATATGCCTCCACAAGGTCGTGAACGATATTCGCACCGCTTGTGACTATCGCGTTCACCTTCCCCAGTTCCACCAAATGACTGACAAGTTTTCGTAGACCACCGGGGACCATTGGACCAGAGAGTGAGAGGAATCTGAAACAGTCTGAGTCATTGAACATTCGTGCAACTATAGATGCTGCTCTTCCAAGTCTACCTGCGCCAAGGACTCCAACCTCCTCCATGGCTTCCAGTAGGTCATTGACAGAATCAATGCGTGTAGGGTCTAAATGATGGACAGGTTTCATTGCGACCACAAAAATCGAGAGCCCGAGGTTCCGAGATAAGTATTCTGGGACAGGAGGGATAAATGCGGGCCCGAGCCATTTCCGGGAGGGCTTGACTCAGACCCGCATAGCCCAAAACGAATCGAGTACTACTTTTGTAAGTGCAAGCTTGGTTCAGCATTTCGGCCTGCGGAGGTGGGTTTCGAAGAACTGGATAGTTGTAGAGAGAGAGGCGAAAGTAATTCACTTGCGCGCACTTCAATACCTTTTAAACAATCACAGTAGTTCTCTGAACTATGCAGAGTGTTGTTCAGGTCTACTCATTCGTGGTCATCACGAATGCACTCTTCCTTCAAGGAGTTCTGACCTACATTGTGCGAAAAGGCCGAAACAACTTCCTAGACGATATCAGCAATTTCCGTCGTCCAAGTTCTGCACTCTCTCGATACTACTCATGGCGTGTGACCAAACTACGAAATGCTCTTCTGGAAACAGTTCTCTTCGAATCGCTTCTTGTTTCGTCCATAATAGGGATTATCGCATATGCAGGAATACTCCATCTGCTTCTCCCTCTATCCCCCATCATCTTGTTTGTTGTCTTGATTTCTACATTGACCTCGCTGCAGATGTCTTGGAGGGTGAAAGGAATCGTGGAGCGTGAACAGAGCATTCTCGCTAAACTCAGGAGTGCTGAAGATAAGATTGGTCTCGCTGAGCAGATGGTGGACGAGCTCTACCAAGCAGGGGCCTATGCAGATGGTCGAATTTGGTTCGCCTTGTTCAAGATTACACTCCGTGAGGACCCGATTGGTTGGTCAGTGCGTGATGTGCTAATGGAAAAGAGCAAGAAGATCGTGGACCGCATAGAGAGTCACATGGCTGAAGCAACAGATACTGCTCCATCCAAAAGCGGACCAGAGATTGAGTAAGCCCCGCCGCTGAGGATATTTAGCAACTCTTATATTGCGCACAAATGGCGTCAACGAGAATTCCCAAGGAGGAACCACAAGTGCCCAAGAAAGCCGTTAAGAAGGGTCTACAAGGCGTCGTCACGAGCTACCGAAGAGGCAAACACCTGCAGCATCCAAACCAAGTGCTTCTTCTGTTTAACGAAGTCAAGACGAGAGCAGAGGCCGCTGCGCTTGTGGGTAGAAAGGTACGCTGGACCTCAGAGACAGGCCGAGAGTTCCTTGGGAAGGTACTCGGCCCTCACGGCAATGGTGGAGCAGTCCGCGCCAAGTTCCGCACAAATCTCCCCGGTCAGGCCATTGGCACTCCTGTGGAGATTATGTAGAGCGGCACCAACTTTTATCTGAGATTCAAGTGAGTCAGACAAGGCTCCGATGATGCAATTGGCTATCCGAGGGCAGAAATGTCCAGCGACGAGTCATAGTTAGACTGAGGAGCCACT
>JBHLOD010000014.1:0-11201 GCA_048940825.1 Promethearchaeota archaeon
ACCTCCTCGTAGAGTAGGCGTGCCGCGAAGCCATCACCCCCTATGTAATCCCGTATCCAGTCTTCTGGTAGTTTGTCGACCTTGAAGTCACCCTCATCCAATCTGACACGAAGAATGCTTCCTTTGTACCCGCCATACTTCATGTCAGTTCTCTCCACGAGGCTCCTGTGCCTCCGCAAGTCTGCGAATCTCCCTCAGATAGCTCGTTGCCTTTCCATGACGGTCTATGATTTCGGAAACATGTGATGGTCCATACTTGATGGCTCCAGTAGGGCAGATCTTGGCACACTCGGGATCCCCGCCGCAATGGTCGCATTTGAGAATCCTCATGCGCTCGGTATCTAACAGAATCACTCCGTTCACGCAAGCTCCTGCGCAGGACTTGCATAGTATACATTTGTCCGGATTGAGATAAGTCATCTTTGAAACCGGGTTTCTCCGAATGGCATAAACAGGACAGACGTCAACACATGGTGCAGTTTCGCAGGGACCACATACGTTGGGAATGTCGACCCCGAGGTCGTCGTACTTGACAATCTTCAGCCTCGCGAGGCTTGGTTGGAACTTGCCTTCTTGCTTTGCCGAGCATGCAATTTCACAGATTCTGCAACCAGTACATTTGGTGAAGTCGACGGTAAGTTGTGATGTCAAGAGGTCCAACTCGCGGAAGTGTCAGTACATGCGGAACGGAAAAAGGTTACTGATTTCTATGATTGGGGTTCTACTTGACTTCCACTACCCATTTGTACTTGTCCTCTCGCTCTCCGCTCTGAACTCCGACTAGTTCGTCGTACAGCCTCTTGGTCAGAGGTCCAGTATTGCCATCACCCACAGTATGGGCGACTCCTTTGTAGTAGAGTGATCCGACTGGAGCGATTATTGCAGCTGTTCCACAACCAAAGATTTCCTCTACTTTACCTGTTTCGAGTCCCTCGATAACCTCGTCAATGGAAATCCTGCGCTCCTTCACGTCCAATCCCCAATCTCGGAGAATGTGGAGTACGGACTCGCGTGTAATCCCTGAGAGAATGGTTCCTGAGAGTGGAGGTGTGGCCACTTCATCATCGAATTTGACAGCGATGTTCATTGTGCCCACTTCCTCGAGATATCTCCTCTCTTGAGCATCCAACCAAAGTACCTGCGTGCATCCGACCTCAGACGCCTCCTTTCCAGCGAGTAGACCCGCGGCATAGTTGCCCATTGTCTTTGCGGCTCCAACTCCTCCCTCAGCCGCTCTAACGTGCTTGTCAGCTACCATGATTTTGACCGGCCCAAACCCAGTTGGGAAATATGGACCGACAGGGCTGAGTATGACATAATAGAGATATTCACTTGATGCCTTCACACCGAGCTTTGGTTCTGTTCCGATGAGCGTGGGACGAATATAGAGAGAACTCCCGGAAACTTGCGGAACCCAGTCACGCTCAATTCTGATGAGGTTCAACAAGGATTGGAGGGCGAAATCCGGGTCAAGGGTAGGCATCACCATTCTGATAGCGGATTTGTTCAGACGCTCAATATTCCTGTCTGGCCTGAAGAGAAGTACTCTCTCACCTCTTCTGTATGCCTTCAGTCCCTCAAAGATGCCCTGACCATAATGAAGCACCAATGCCGCTGGGTCGACCAAAAGCGGGCCATACGGCACCACCCTGGGATCTAGCCACTCTCCATCCCTGTAGTCCATCATGAACATGTGGTCTGTGAACACTGTTCCAAAAGAGAGCTTGAGAACATCTGTTGGCTTCTGTTTCCGGTCCTTTTCCGGAAGGAGACTAGACTGAATCTTCATCTCCACTCACAACCATGAGGGCGAATGTGCCAACCTCCTCTTAAGCTGATAGGTCTGGGTTGATGGTTCTGTGAATGATTTATTAGCGTAGCTCCTGATTGTCCACTGGGTGCGTCCGATGGCCGAGGAAGAGAAGAAACCTAAGAAACGTGCGAAGAAAGACGATTACACTGAACTCGAGTTTGAACTTGGAGAACTTGAGTTTGAAGCAAAGGGAAGCGCCAAAGTCGTAGAACGCATGTTCTACCAGCTTCTTGAAAAGCTGGAAACCGGGAAGCTGAAAGCAATATCCTCTGCTGTGAAAGAGCTTGAGGAAGCCGTTGATGAGGCAGAGAGCGAAGAGGAGGAGGAGGAAGTAGAAGAAGAGGAAGAAGGGGAGGAGGAAGAACCTTCGCCACCCGACACTGGGCCAGAACCCTCTGAGGACGAGCCTCTGGAACCCCCGCCGACCTGGGATTACCTGGATACAGAAACCCCTCCAGAATCCGAACCTGAACGCGAAGCCAGAGAAACAGAGTAGCAATCCTAAAGACCGACAAACATCACAGGTTAGAAAACACCTTAAGGTCGATTGAAAGTGAAATAGGCGATTCACCTGGAGGTTCCGTCAATGAGCCATCATGAGGGTAGTTCAACGGACGATTACTATCTTGACCCGAAGGAAGTCTTGTCTCAATATAGCGTTGAATGGGTTTCGTTGAGGAAGTCATTCGAGGAACTTAAGGAGCAGCTTGATCAGGTCAAGGCGGAATTGACAGAGATTGACAAGAAGCTTGAGAGAGGAGAAATAGAAGAACAGGAGCATATGGCTCAGTATCACGAGAAATGGCAGATCTCAACCCAGATGGTCCAGGTGAAGCGAGAGGTAGAAGGAAGGCTTTACGAGATTCAGAGAGAAATTCGTGCGGCCAATAGGCAACTCAAACAACAAGAAGAAGAGAAACTCAGGCGTGAACGCCTCGAGCAAGAGAAAAGCAATGCGATGATTGAGTGGATGTCACTCAAACAAGGCTTCGAGCTGGTTGATCAGAAACGCAGAGAAATCAGCGCGGAAATGGATAGACTTGAACTTCAAAGACGCCAAGGCAAGATTGCTGATGAGGAGTATCGTCATCAGCGCGTAGGCCAAATTGGCCAGTTAGCTGAGCTGGCTGTTGTAGAATCGGATGTGAAACGTAGGCTAGCCGAGTTGCTTGAGATAATTAGGAAATGAACCAGTATGGCAGAGGAAGAGGGCGAGTTTGACCTTATAGTCGCGGGCGGGGTCCAGCCGGCCTTTCGGCAGGAATGATATCTGCCAAAAGGGATTGAGAACTGCTATCTTCGAGGGTGGAGCTTGGGGTGGGCTTCTGGCCACGATATGCCCGTACAAGACTGTCTGCAACTACCTTCCACTTCAAATTGAAGACTAAGAAGGAAGGATTTCAGCCAGCAGATGTGATATCCACGTTGATTTCCAATAGTGGGAAAGGAAGAATCGGAGGGCAGGAATTCAGAGAGCTCCTGCCGCGACTTCCTACATCAGATGACCCTGGTCAACCATTGCATCGGCAACCTTCAGGAAACCTGCAATGTTGGCTCCAAGCACATAGTTGCCCTTGTCACCGAATTTCTCGGATGTCCTGTAGGCGTTCTCATGGATGGCTGTCATTATGCCGTGTAACTTCTTGTCGACCTCTTCGCGCGTCCAAAAGAAGCGCTGGCTATTCTGTGCCATCTCAAGCCCTGAAACAGAAACACCACCTGCATTGGCTGCCTTTCCTGGACCGTAGAGTATCTTGGCCTGCTGGAATATTTCGATTGCCTCTGGTACGCATGGCATATTGGCACCCTCACCAACAGCTTGTACACCGTTGTCGACAAGCGCCTTCGCCTCCTTGGCATCAACTTCATTCTGAGTTGCGCTTGGCAAGGCTATGTCACATTCAAGACCCCATGGGCTTCCCTTGTCCGAATAGTCTACATTGAACTCCTCGGCATACTCCTTGATACGTCCTCTACGCACGTTCTTGAGTTCCATGATCCAGGCCAGCTTCTCTCGATCAATTCCATCAGGGTCATGAATCCATCCGCTAGAGTCACTGAGAGCAATCACCTTTGCACCAAGGTCAATGCACTTCTCCGTGGCATATTGTGCGACATTTCCAGATCCAGAAACCACGGCAGTCTTCCCCTTCAGACTCTCGCCTTTGGTCTTCAGCATCTCCTCAACGAAATAGACGCAGCCATATCCTGTTGCCTCGGGACGAATGAGGGAACCTCCATAGGATGGGCCCTTGCCCGTGAGAACACAAGTTCCATGAACACCTGTGGCCTTTCGGAAGGCACCGTAGAGATAGCCAATCTCACGAGCACCGACACCAATGTCTCCCGCAGGGACATCTATGAATTGTCCAATGTGCCTGTACAGTTCGAGCATATAGCTTATGCAGAAGCTTTCCACCTCGGAATCAGTCTTCCCCTTTGGGTCAAAATCAGAACCACCTTTGCCGCCGCCCATGGGCAGAGTGGTTAGGCTGTTCTTGAAGACCTGCTCGAACCCTAGGAACTTCAAGACACCTTGTGTCACGGTGGGATGGAATCTTAGTCCACCCTTGTATGGACCAATGGCAGAGTTGAACTGAACCCTAAAACCTCTGTTCACCTGGATTTTGCCATCCTTGTCTTTCCATGGAACGCGAAACTGTATGATTCGCTCGGGCTCCACAATCCGCTCAAGAATAGAATGTTCCTCGTACTTGGGGTACTTCTTGATTGCAGGCTCAAGAGATTCCAAGACTTCGAGAACGGCCTGATGAAAGACCTTCTGATGAGGATCCTTCTCAATGACCTTATTATATACAGATTCTATGTAAGCATCCAACAGTCTTCACTCACCATTCAGTGATTGACGGACCGGCCCGCGTAATGGCTTGCACATAAATGAATCGGAACTGACCATACAAAGAAAGCGTGCTGCAAACCAATGAGAATAATGTGTGAGGCTCGCTTCTGAAGATTGATTCAAGAGAACAGTCATTAGCCACGACTCTGATGGCAAGAATGGAGAAAGAAGATGTCGGATTTCGAGCAGGAGTGGATATCTCCGATTCTGGAGGTCTACAAGAAGGGTAAGATAACCCGCAAGTATTCAGTGATTCTAGGCCTCAATCCATTGGGCCAGATGCTGTGCAGACATATCTACGAAACAAGCACATTCGAAACTCTGCTCGTCTTCAATTCTCCTTCATTTGCCGTGTGGAACAGATATCCTGCCGACGTCAAGCCACCGGTTATCCCCGTGCAGGGAATGGTATCAGGCGACGTCATGCTCATCTTCGGTGATGTGATAATCCGCGAATATGAATGGGTTCCGGACCTCCTGTTCTATCTGAATGGCAATGTTTCCACAGAGGTAGTCGTTGCCCTCATGGCCCACGATGGCCCGACATGTGGCCAAGTGATTTCCTCCAGAGGCGAAGAACTGCTCAACAAGATGGAAGTGCACCTGGGCAGGTCTGATTTCTACGACGGTCTGATCGCGCCACTTCTGAGTGTAGGTCCTGTTGCAGGACTGGATCCAGTCGTCCTTTTCCTCGAAGAGTCCACAGAAAAGGAGGTTCTGCTTCAGGTAGATGAAACTACCGTCTGCGTAGGTGAAATCGAACGTGCTATGCATCTGCTCGAGGTTGGGCTGGATTTGAGATCATAGAGAATCATTGTAAGTTTCGGACAGATAGGAACATGAGTCTACTCTAGTTGGTTCTTCCTTCTAGTTCGTCCAAAACCATTACGATCCCTCTCCCATCTCAACTGGTTATCTGCGGAAAGGGAATCACTTTGCAAGTCACCGTCGCATTCTTGACACATTAGAGCTCTGGTTTTCTTCACATTCACTATCTTTCCACACGATATACAGGTCCAGAGGCCCGACTGAAGCAACTTGGTCTTCCTGAACACGATACGGGCAAGATCCTTCAGAGTTGCTGGACACTCCATAGCCACACCAATGACTCCTTCTTTGGACCACTCACAAATCACTGACACCAAAGTTGTTGTGAGTTCGATGACCCTTGTGGTGACTTCCTCAATTTGCTGTGAAGTTTCAGATTTCGTATCAATAGGCGCCTGTGGGGCTTTTGCAAGAAGCTCAAGAAAAACGAAGAAAGCGGGAACAGGGAACCTGTCACGCCCCTTCGCCTCAACCATCTGACCTAGGACAGCGGACATCATCAAGGTCTGCGTATAGTCTTCTTGGAGGATGTTAGAGATTTCCTCCACGATTCTTGTGGCGTTAATCTGGTACTTCTTGGGATTCAGGTTTTTCTCTATCGCCAGAGCCTCGACAGCTTCGATTAGTCCTTCACCATCTTTCATGGCTTCGTTGACTCGACTGGCCACATCATCGTAGCGTAGGCCGGCGTCCTTTGCGATCTTCTGCAGAAGACTTCTGGCGGTAAGACTCAATTGAAACACATACCTGTACAAATCAGGATATTCTCCAGTGATAACCATTTTAGGTTGTGTGTATGATGTTAAAGTGTCCCCACTGCGAAATCAGGTGATTCATAGAATGATGTTGTCTGACGTAGACATCCAGAAGGCGATGAAAGCGGGAGCCATTGGTATCGATCCTTTCGATCCGGATTCACTTGGACCGTGCAGCATAGACTTGAAACTGGATAGTGTATTCAGAATCTACAACCCAGGTTCTCCTGTCGATGTTCGTTCGAAAGAAGCCCTGGACAAAGACACAAAGCTTGTCGATACTCAAGGAAGGCCCTTCATGATTCTCCCCGGACAGTTTATTCTTGCCCAGACAATGGAGAGAATCAGACTCAGCTCAGAGTATGCAGCACTCCTTGAAGGCAAGTCAAGCATCGCACGCCTTGGAATCATTGTGCATGCAGCCGGTCTGGTCAACCCAGGAACGGGTGCAGAGAAACCAGGAAAACTGACCCTGGAGATTTACTGCGAGAATCTGAGCCCGGTGCTATTGTACCCTGAGATGCCAATTGTACAGATAATGTTCGTTCGCCTAAGCAGCCCTGCGGAGACCGGATATGACCATAGGTCCCACAGTCGCTTCATTGGTCAGGACCGTCCAGATGTAACGTAGCTAGGGAAAGTCTCTTTAAGGAAGTGATGTCGCCCGAACTTGGCGGTCCGGCATGAAAGAGTATGACGTAGTGCTTGCAAGCGGTGCAGAACATCTCAAGGACCGGTTCGAGGAACTCGGCTTCCGAGTGTTCACATCGAACCTGAACTATGATGGAAGACGCTTGTTTCCAAATGCGGACCTATATGCACGACTCAGCAATGTCGGAAAGTTGTCCAATCGGAAGGTAGTGGTCGTTCAGAGTTGTACAGGAGCAGGACCTGCAGAAGCGGAGCGATACACTACTGCTGACCGTGTGATTGAATTGCTACTCATTCTTGACATCCTGAAGAACCCTGTAGAAGTGGACAAGGTAGGACATAAGAAATATGATGAAACGCCTATCCCGCCGCCCTCCAGGGTCGAAGTCGTGCTGACCTTTCAACCATTTGCGTTGCAGGACAAGATCTTCAAGACTGGAGAGGCCCTTTCCGGAAGATGGGCTACGCAGAGGATTGCTGAGGGCTGCCAGAAGATATGGGTCGTGAACCCACATGCACCAAGCAGCCTACCGTGGGTGAAGGCTCTTGCAGAGAAGGGGCTCTATGAGGAGATAGACATCATACCAGACCTGATAGAATTCGGGAGAAAGCAGTTTGGATTCACAGACTGTCTGGTGGTCACCCCCGACGAAGGTGCAACTGAGAGATATGATGTGGCAGGTTTTGGGAAGAGTCGCACGAATTCATTCTGCGTTGAATTGCATGGTGAAGTGGATGTCAAGGGCAGGGAGGTGATTGTCATTGATGACCTCACCAAGAGCGGCAGCACTCTGCTGAAGGCCGCTGAACGTCTCGAAGGCTTGGGAGCCACCAAGGTTGGGATGGCTGTGGCGCACGTGCTCCCCTTGATAGAAAAGGGGGAAGAACTTCTTGAAACACTTCTGGAGAAGAGTCAGAGAAAGATTGTGACCACGAATACAGTGAGAACCGGTGTGTTTTGTGACACTGCACCAGAACTGACTTACAATGTGGTGGATACACTCGTCAAGATACTGTAGTTGGAGTGTTGGTTCAATCAACAAGGTCATGAGCCTTTGGTTTCGCCGTCCAAGACTTGGCACCGACTCTCTCAACAAACCCTCGCTTCTCCAAGTCATTTAGTGCTGAGACAACGTCATTCTGACTACAGTCTACGTTCTTACCCTTCAGTGTCCGAGTGATGGCAGATGCTCTGTGACTGTTTTCAAGAATCAGAGAGAGGATTCTTCGTTGAAGTTCCGTTGGTTCTTCGCTCATGGACACCACTCAACCACGCCCTCCGCTTGAATCTTTTAAGGATATCTCTCAACTTCCTTTTGACGTATAGGAACGAAACGCTTTTCTTGTGCGTTCGTAGGGCGCCTCTAGGTTGGCACAGGGATGGAAGACAATCGCGAATACCATATAGCAATTGCACCTGGAGAGATGCCAGAACTAGTAATGCTACCTGGAGACCCCGGAAGGGCACGACTGATAGCAAAGCAGTTCTTCGATGACCCACAGGAGGTTGCAAAGAACCGCGAATACTGGAGCTTCAAAGGCACCTACAAGGGAGTAGAGGTAGGAGTCTGTTCTACAGGGATTGGATGCCCATCTGCGGCAATCGCCATTGAAGAACTTGTGAAAGTGGGATGCAGAGTCTTTGTGCGTGTGGGAACGGCTGGGGCAATTGATCCTAGACTTGAGGCTGGAGACATTGTAATATTCACTGGCGCAGTGAGAGACGACGGAACGTCCAGACAGTATATCCCTCTCGAGTTTCCAGCGGTCGCAGACCCCCATCTAGTGACCGCGCTTACGGAGGCGGCCGCTGCTGCGAAAGCGAACTACTACGTTGGTATTGGCCATAGCAAGGACTCGTTCTATAGTGAATTCCCTGAGATGACGGCGGATCCGGATTCGATGAGCAGAAAGTGGGACACACTGAAACAGGCGGGAGTCCTAGCAACGGAGATGGAGGCTGCTGCTCTCTTTGTTATAGGGCACCTAAGAGGAGTTCAGGTGGGCAGCGTCTGTGTGATTGTGGGAGAGAACATAGAGAAGGAAGCAAAGATTGTAGGCAAGCCTCCTCTAGACAACCTTATCACCGTAGCACTCGATGCTATGACGGGGCTTCGTAGGCAATAGAAAGCTCCCCTTCAATGCGCAGAACTTTCTGGGTTAGATCCCGCCGAACCATACGCGCTTCTGGACAGCCATGTGTAGATTCTCGGCTGTCGTCTTGTCCAATCCAGTTGAAACAGCCAGCTGCTCGGAGCTGGTTGACACAATGTCAGTTACTGTGGAGTATCCTGCATTGGCAAGTGCAGTGATAGTCGAGTCCGGGACGCCAAGCTCCAACAAAATGGCCCTGAGCTCTTGTTTGGTGGCTTCGCTTACTTCTGGGGGCTTCACACCTGGAAGCTCAGCTTCCAATGCATCTTCAGTGGATGGAGCTGCCGGTGCAGGCGTCGGAACGGGCCTCGCGGCCGGTTTCACTCCCCCTCCGTATCTTCTGATGAATGAGGGGCGAAGGATGACCAATCCAGCGAATATCATTGCGACTAAGAGTGGAACCAACAAAACTTCGTCTATGCTGATGCCTATCACAGTTCCTCCAAGACCAGGGGTCGGCAGAGCATTCTGAACGCCATTGTATATGATATCTGTCCAGGGGTCGCCTGAGATTTCGGTTCCAAGGAACAGCCAAAGGGGTGAGAATAGGCCGAAACCTCCAGCTTCATAGAGTAGGAACTCCCTGAAGCTCTCTCGTCTGCGGGCGTAGACAGCAAGGAGAGGAACTACAGCAATACCGATACACACAAGGAACCAGACGACATACATCGACCATAATGATTCTAGGATGACCTGGTCAGTAACACCAATAGCGGCGACCTTGAAGAAAACGCTCCCCATGAATATGATACCCGGTAGCAGTGCGCCAATGAATACTCCAAGGCCGTATCTCAATCTCCTAACTCACCTCAGGTACACATCACATCGAGAAGATTGCCTTAGCGCTCTTTTAGATGTTTTCAGGATATCCTTGGGCAAAGGATGCTGCCCCAAACCACACTTGTCCGTCAGGCTTATGAACATGGATTGGGATTTCCTGACTGTTGATGTCTGTGCGACCATTAATTGTAGTAGGCACACGACCCGAGATAATCAAGATGGCTCCAGTTGTTCATGAATGCGAGTCAAGGGGGATTGACACCTTCCTGCTCCATACTGGGCAACACTATTCTGAACCGATGAGCAGTTCTATCTTTGGTGACATGGCTCTCAGAGAGCCTGATAGTAATCTAGACATAGGCTCCGGAACTCACGCAGAGCAGACTGCGAAGGCACTGATTGGCATTGAGAAGGAGATTCTTCGTGAGGAGCCCGATATTGTTGTGGTACAGGGTGACACAAATGCAGTCCTTTCCACGGCACTAGCTGCCGTGAAACTCAGAGTTCCTCTAGCTCACGTCGAGGCGGGTCTTAGAAGCTACGATTTCAGGATGCCTGAGGAACACAACCGGCGTCTCACCGATCATGCCGCAGACATTCTATTTGCTCCCACCGAAAGGTCAGCGCAGATTCTGAAAGACGAAGATGTCAGAGGGAAGGTCTTCGTAACAGGGAATACTGTTATTGATGCTCTTGAGAGTCGGCTCCCAGCAGCCATTCAGAAACCGGATCCTACTCCCGGATTCGAAGGGAAAGGATTCGCTCTTCTGACCCTTCATCGTTCAGAGAATGTCGATGATGAAGAAACACTCAGGGGGCTTGTCGAAGGAGTAATCTCTCTCAACACAGAAGTGCTCTTCTCTGCACATCCACGTACCGCGAAGCGACTTATCGAGTTCAATCTCATGAAGAAGATTGAGGCGAGTTCGAGTCGCGTAAGGATCGTCGAACCCCTAACCTATCTCGACTTTCTCCGGGTGCTGCAAAGTTGCGATTTCGTGATGACAGACTCAGGAGGAATTCAGGAAGAGGTGACAGCACCCTCAATCAACAAGAGAGTGTTCGTACTGAGGGTATCAACAGAGAGACCTGAGGCGGTAGAATCAGGACATGCCACCGTAGTAGGGGTGGACCCAACTGAATTCCCAGGCACAATCCTGAAAGAGGTCGGGAATGGATTGGAGGGAACACGAGAGTGTCCCTTTGGTCAAGGAAATGCCTCGAAGCTGATTGTAGACATTCTTCTGGACGAGCTGTGAGTCGTGTTTCGTGGTGATTCCGTCAGTCTTATCTTGGGTTGACGTGAGCCCACGGCGTACTGAAAAGGAGATACTGCTTTGCCCAAAGTCTGCATAACAAA
>JBHLOD010000351.1:0-2757 GCA_048940825.1 Promethearchaeota archaeon
GTCCGGCCAGTGAACACTATCTCCATCTGGACATCATCATCTATGTTGCCAATCCATGTGTAGCTACCCAGCGAGAGCCCAAAGGAGCTTGATTCCCATTCTAGGAGCTGTGTCTGACCGTCATAGATCATGACTGTGCCGCTCACTCTGGTGCTGCCTACTCGCTCGACAAGGGCTATGCCCACAATTTCGTTGCTGCCATCAGCGTCTACATCTGCTACACTCACAGTGTAGATGCCGTCGTGCTGGCCGCTCTGCCACTCAAGTGTGCCAGATGCTCCGTCAAAGACTCGTATGCGCCCAATGGCACCAGACTGCCAAGTCCCACAAGTACCAACAACTATCTCGGTTGCCCCATCATGGTCTGAGTCCCCGATAGACAGACTTCGAGCATAGCCGTCTGGCATGTTGATTGTTCTCTCAAGCGTCTGAGTTGCGCCGTCATAGATCTTCACGTGCCCCACACCATATGATGACTCAATGGCAAGCACGGTTTCTTCATGGCCATCATCGTCCACATCACCAATCTTGATGTCCTGAACGATTCCGATGTTGCCAGTACTCCAAGCGAGAGAGAGCGAGGATCCACTAGGCATTGGTACTCCTGTGGAGTATGCCTCCATTCTTCCAGTAGACCACCCAGCATGATAGCCTACCGCCAGCTCTAGTTGGCCATCGTCATTAACATCTCCCAGCTCGATGCAGTTCCCTACATTTGTTGCCGCCCTGCTGAACTCAAGGTTCCGCGTGACGCCATCTATCACAAAGAAGTCGCCGGTCCAGCTTCCGCTAGCGTAGGCGTTTCCTACTATAATCTCAAGTTGCGGGTCTGAGTCAACGTTACACGCTCGTACCTCGTACGGGACATTGTTACTTCCCAATCCGTACTGCCACTGTTCATTCAGATTTCCGTCATAGACTCGGATGTAGTTTGTTGCATCAGTGTTGTGGCGCAATCCTGCAATTATCTCCACATCGCCGTCCAAATCGATATCTCCTGCACTAAGTGTCGTCACAACATAGCCGCTAACTGCACGGGAGTTCTGCACTGACTGTGTTGCGCCATCCACTATCCATATCGTGGAATCACACGGTCTGTAGAGAGAGTCTCTGCCGGCAAATAAAATCTCAAGACCCCAGTCAGAATCCATGTTTCCAAGCCAATGCTTTCCTCCAAGGACAAGACCATATCCCCCGGTGTCCAATTTGAGTGCATGAGTGGAACCGTCAAATATCAGGAGCCGACCATCAACGATGTTCGACCCTTCACGCTCATAGTCAGTTAGTGCGACGATTTCCCTCTGGCCGTCGAGGTCCAGATCAGCAACCCAGAGACCATGGAAGCTATTGTACACTGGACTGCTCCACTCGAGAGTTCCTGTTGCTCCATTGTACTGGTATATCTTGGCAATCTCTCCAGTCTGCCACCATCCGCTTGCGCCGATTAAGATCTCGGTTTCTCCGTCGTGATCAGGGTCGCCTATTGCCACGGTCCGGGCATAGCCTGTTGGGAGTGTCAGTTTCCTCTCCAACACTCTTGTGACACCATTGTAGACATTCACATGACCCGTAACTTGGTATCCTGGCTCAATGGCTGTGAGGACCTCAGTGGCACCATCGTCGTCAACATCTCCAATTCCCAAATCCTGTACAATGCCTATATTGCCCGTGTCCCAAATCAAGGTCAATTCTATGAGCCCAGATTCCTGGGATTCGACTTGGAACTCTCTGGTTCCAGTAGCTCCAACATTGCCTGCCGAGTCTACTGCATAATACTCCAGTGTGTACGTCCCAGAAACACCTACGCTGAAGCTATCTTCGTACCTGGTCCACGGACCATCATTCAGCCTATACTCGATGAAGTTAGGACCACTCATGTCATCTGAAGCCTCAATGTCAATGACTGCCGAACCGAGATAGGTACCCTCCGGATTCTGGACTCCTAGAACCGTCGCAATCGCTGAGGGATGTGTCCTGTCTATCGAGAACTGCAGCCCCTTAATCTGGGACTCATGGCCAACGTAGTCCACAGCGTAGCATCTGATGTTGTAGGCATCCTCCGACTCTACAACGAATGGGCCCTCATAGACGAACCAAGAGGCTCCATCGTAGCTGTACATGATTTGGTTGATTCCCGCAGGAAAGTCATCACCATAGAACACCACAATGACTGAATCGAGGTACCAGATTCCTAATCCTCGTCGTCCTATGGCTACTCCGAAGACATTCGGGTCTGTCTTATCTATCTTGAACGGCCCTACATGCAGAGCGTCCTCGGCAAAGTTACTTGCAACGTCACGAGCTCTGATATGCAGGTACCAGACGCCGGAACCCGGCGAATCACTAAGCCAAGTGTCCGTGGTGTAATAAGTGCCATCCGGAAGGAACGTCGGGCTCCGGTCCCAAGCATAGGCATAGCCGTGGATGCCACTCCCCTCATCGGTTGCCCCAGACCATTCAACATAAACAGGATTGTCGGGTGCCCAGTATCTGATAACATTGGGTGTAGTGAAAGTATCAGGGCTTTCAGGTGGAGTGTTGTCGACATTGAAGTTGATGGACAGACTTCCTGCATTATCGAGCACGTCATAGCCAACTACCGTCACACTGTGTGGACCGTCATCCAGACAAGTGGTGTCCAACACGTAGTTGTAGGGCTCTGTGGTGTCTGTCCAATACAAAGAACCGTCAACATGGAAATCCACCCTGTCTATTTCGCTGAAGTCCACAAGGGTCGCCTCAAGGGCGATTATGCCT
>JBHLOD010000352.1:0-2740 GCA_048940825.1 Promethearchaeota archaeon
ACCTGTGGTAGCAACAGCTATGGCATCTACCTGTCCGTTTCATTATCCAACTTAGTGGTGAACAACACCTGCAGCGGCAGCACCAGCCACGGCATCTACCTCGATGGTTCAGAGTACAATGACATCCAGTGGAACGGCATTGTGGACAGTTCTACAAGTGGTGCGGATGTATATGGGATAGGCAATGTCTTCAACTACAACTATTGGTCAGACTATGCAGGTAATGATGTCAACGGCGATGGCATCGGAGACACCTCATACTCCGGGTCCGGCTTTGGCGATTCACATCCGTTGATGTATCTGCCAACACCGCCGAAGTGGGCTCAGCAGCCTCCCGACCGAACCGTCGAGTTTGCGTTCTCCTTCTTCCATTGCAGTCTGAATCTCACATGTCCATCACCAGTTGTTTGGCAAGTGAACAACACCATGTTCTTCGTTGACGGGCAGGGCATAGTCACAACACGGACTATCTTGCCTATTGGGATCTACGCGCTGAGCGTGGTGGCAACTAACATTTATGGCTCCACGCTCCCGACCAGCTTTCGGATTATTGTTCTCGACACTACGTCCCCCGGTTGGCTGATTATCCCGACTGATCAGACCTTGGAATATGGCGAGAGTTTCGACTATCAGGTTGCGGTGATTGACCTCTCGGGCATCGAGAACTGGGAAATCAGTGACACAGTCCACTTCACTCTGACGGCGAGTGACCATTCTGTGGGAAGTACGGCTCGCCTGGCCAATGCCACGGCCCTTGAACCCGGTGTGCATTATCTGCAAATCACTGCATCCGACCCATATGACAACTTCTGCACAGCCACAATAGCTGTGAGAGTCCTCGAAGAAACCGGTACGACGACCACCGCCACGACTACCACGACAACAAGCACTGAGTCAGATGCCATCAATCCAGCAATGACGTTTGTTCTTGGAACAGGAGTGGGAGGCGTTGCAGTAGTTGTGATTGTCCTGGCTGTCCTCAGAAGACGGAGGGGTGAATGAGGGGCACATCGCCTCTGACTTCCTTTTCCTGTTTTGCGTGAGAGAATCCTAGCGAGGATTATGTCAAAGATGCGCCGAATGACTAACTATCCTTCAGATGATATCTTGCTATGTAGGGAGAGAGAAACACACAGTAGAGCAATAGAAACGGAATTGGAATCATAATTGAGGTATAGTTCGCTCCTTCTGAATTAAGGAACAGAGCTTCAGGTATGGAGATTAGCACTGACTCTGCTCCAGAACGTGCGTAAAAACAAAAGAATATCTGTGCATTTCAACAATTCTGACGTTGTATTCCGTGGGGAGGCCTGTCGTTGCAGAAGCGATATCTTTTCGCGTCGCTTGTGGTGCTGGTGTTTACGGTTGTCACTCGATCTGCAGAGGCAGTCTGGACGACGTTTGGTGGTTTGGACGCTCAGAATGAACCTCGTTTGGCTAACGATTTTGGTCCAATTCTCGTCGCGAAAGAAACTATGAGGAGGTGAGAGAGAGTGCATAGCGCAGACAAACGACTAATAGCTATCCTGGCGGTCTTGTTCTTCGGCTCAATGTTCGGAGTAGGGCCAGTCCTTGAATACATCCAGTACCTCACGATCGCCTTTGCCATCTTGGGCCTCTTGTTCGCCATTGCAGTAACGGTGATGGCGCTAACGCCGCTGGTGGCGAAAGAATGAGTCAAATCCGACAGACTTGCTGTTCTTCAAGTTTGAACCAGAGAGATCAGCCATTGAGATGTCAGCATCGCTGAAACAATGCATCGCATCATTGCTTCATAGAAGAGCCGTTGCGCCTGCTTTATTCTTCGAAAGAGAGATTATTCGGGATTACAATACGTTTCTGCTTTGCTGTGGTCAGATAATGAGTAATAGCTGGACTCCCAACCCGCTATTGGTGGACGGGTCTGCGCAGAGCGGAGTTTCAACGGTTTTCATAGAACTCTTGTGAGTGTAGACCGCCGAATGAGATTGCTTGACAACTGAAGCTGTCAAGGAGTTTTAGTCAGAAAAGCATTTTACTAAATTTTGCGTGGTCTAGACTAGGGTAATATGAATGCATGAAGAAGTCGAAGCAACCGTGTTTGAGGTGCTTGCTCACACTGTAAAACGTGATATCCTGAGGGTTGTGGCCTATAGCGAAGATGGATCATCGTACACGGACATGTTGAACGAGTTTGGTACTTCAACGGGGCGCCTAAACTACCACCTCAAGCAAATGGATGGATTCATTCAGAAGAACGGTCGTCTGCGATACACTCTGACTCCACTGGGAAGAGCAGCAGCAGATCTTATGTTTTCACTCCGGGAAGGCCTGCCAGAGAATGCTGAGAGATTCGTCAAGATTCGCAGACCTCCTTCATTGATGCCTGCATTGAGATTCATGGCCTATTTGCTAATGTTAGTGGTATCAATCCCGGTAATCTTCGTTGGAGTGCAGCTCTACGATTTAGTTGTCGCAGGTGGTCAGTTGATTGAGATTGTCTTACACATTGTTGCCATGGCCATAGGGCTAGCAGTCTTTGTGTGGATTGGTTACATGTTGAGGGTCACACCGGGATATCTCAGACATCTGGAGCGTAGACTCTATGAATGAAAGAAGTGTCTAGGGTGCATCTCATCAGTCGGATGTCACGTACACATCGAGGCAAACGGCAGAAGGCTGATAGAAACTGAACTTGAAACCGGTCCTTATTACCTGGATAGTGGCCATCGGCTTCGACTTCCTATGGCATCGACATAAG
>JBHLOD010000353.1:0-2736 GCA_048940825.1 Promethearchaeota archaeon
AGGCCATGTAATTGCGATGACTGGCGATGGAGTTAACGATTCTCCAGCTATAAAGAGCGCCGATGTCGGTGTTTCCATGGGTATTCGAGGAGCTGATGTTACAAAGGAAGCCTCTGATGTAATTCTGACAGATGACAATTTTGCTACAATTGTTACTGCTGTGGAAAAGGGAAGAGAAATCTACTCCAATATTCGCAAGTTTGTTCGGTTTCTTTTAGCCGCTAATTTTGACGAAATATTCCTCATCTTCACTATCATTATGATTGGGCTTCCGCTGCCAATTACACCCATTCAGATTCTTTGGCTGAATCTGGCCACGGACGGATTCCCAGCTCTTGCTCTTGGCGTTGATCCGCCGGAAGAAGGAGTAATGGATCGGCCTCCCAGAAAACCCGGAGAAAAAATGATGGGCCGAGGAATGGCCTCTTTTGTCATTATTGCAGGTTTTGTCGCATTCCTTGCAGCTACCTTTGTATTTCTATGGGCCCTAACAATCTACGGTGGATGGATTCCGGGAATAACTGGATCCTTGGTTGACTGGAACTCCCCCCACTGGAGTCAGACTCTAACTCATGCTCAGACATCCGTTTTTGCAAGTGTGGTCACCTTTGAGCTACTGTTTGTGTGGAATTGCAGGGATGAATATCATCCAATATGGCGAACCAAGGTTCGTCACTCAACAGCATTGTTTGCCGCAGTAATTCTATCTGCAATTCTAACCATAGCAACGATATACGTGCCCTTCATGTGGCCTCTCTTTCAGACTACGCCACTGAATCTAATTGACTGGGCTGTGATTATTCTCACAAGTCTGCCTGGTCTCTTGATTCCGCCTCATATCATCTTTGGACATAATCAAAGAAAGGAGCCTATTTCCGAATAACAGAGATTGGCTAGCAACTACGATGGAAGTCTTTTTTCAAGCCATGCAGCCATCTCGCCTAGAACAATGTCCCGTTCGGGCTCTTCGTGAAGCTCATGATAGAGCCCTTCATAGAGTCTCCAAGTCTTATCAGCTGATGCAATAGAATTGAAGAACTCCTTGCTCTTCTGGGGTGACACCATTTTGTCATCTCCCGCTTGCTGATAAAACACAGGCAGAAGAATACGCGACCCCCACATGTATGCCTCCTTAATTGCTTTGATAGTTTCTACACCAAAGCGGGGAGTAACGTAGTTCCATCTAAGAGGATCCTTCCGATGTCGTTCCACAGCATCAGCATTCCTGCTTCCCTCTTCATAGGTCATTTCATCTGAGAACTCTCTCTTCACATTCAATACTGATAATAGTTGAGCTAGGAAGAACTTGCCTGTGGGAACATCTCGGCTTTGAGCAACCGCTGGACAATGCAATAGGAGTCCATCAAGGAGGCGAGGATATGTGGCAACATAGCGAATTGCGGTTAATCCTCCTAGTGAGGCGCCAAAGAGGAAAGTGAGTTTGTTAAGATATCTGTCTTTGACCTGCATGACAATATTCTGAAGGTCTTCTATATACTCATCATACCTCATCACATGCCCACGAATTCCATCATAATGGCCAAAACCCCTCATGTCCGGAGCAAACACAGCTATTCCCTTCTCAGACATGAACTCCCCTATCGTAGCCAAGTCGTTTCCATGGCTGCCGAGTCCATGGACCGCTATCAACAGCGCACGCGGCCTGTCGTCGTCTGGTTTCCAGATTGCCATGTACATTCTCTTACCGTCGTATCCGATGTACTTACTTTCTTCGTACTTCATCAGAATGACCTAGGTGTTATCAACAGCTGACTCGCTATTAAGGTTGGTTTGCTAAGAACGAAAAGAAGTGAATAGAGTGACTCATCAGAGCCACTCTAGCTCAAGTATCAGAATCTGTTGGGTACTGGCTTCTCTCCCGAGTAGTCATAGAATCCCATGCCCGACTTTCTTCCAAGCCATCCAGCACGGACCATCTTTCTTAGTAGTGCAGGAGCGCGGTACTTGCTATCCTTGAACTCATCCACGAAGTAGTCAGAGATGTAGAGCATTGTGTCCAGTCCAACGAAGTCTGCGAGTGTTAGTGGGCCCATTGGCCAATTGAGGCCTAGATGAATTGCCTTGTCCATGTCCTCGACTGTCGCGATGCCCTCCTGAATTGCAAAGACTGCCTCATTCAGTGCTGGCACCAATAATCGATTCACAGCAAATCCAGGCGCCTCGTTTACGAGAACGGTTTCTTTCCCTATCTTGGCAGAAACATCCTCTATCGTCTTGACTGTAGTATCATCAGTCGCCTGACCCTTGATGATCTCAACAAGTCTCATCACGGGGACAGGGTTGAAGAAATGCATACCGATGAACTTCTCAGGTCTCTTGGTCACTGCAGCCATCTGAGTTATTGAGATGCTTGATGTGTTGGATGCCAGAATAGCATGCTGAGGAGCTGCTTCGTCTACTTCCTTCCATGTATCAAGCTTAAGCTTGACAATCTCAGGAATCGCCTCAATTACTAGGTCTGCATCTTTGACTGCATCCTTCAGGTCAAGAACGCCATCAATTCTCCCAAGAGCCGTGTCAATCTCTTCTTGAGTGATTTTTCCCTTATCAAGACCTCTCTCAAGGTTCTTCTTGATAATGGCCATACCCTTGTCAATGAACTTCTGTTCGATGTCCCTCATCTTTACTTCATAGCCTGCTTGAGCACAGACTTGAGCTATTCCATTGCCCATCTGTCCTGCGCCTAAAACTGCTATCTTCTTGATCTCCATGATA
>JBHLOD010000015.1:0-6093 GCA_048940825.1 Promethearchaeota archaeon
GTACAAACACCCCTTCCAAGAGCCAAGGACTGGGTGCAAGCAGCACCAATGACGTATCGCGTGTGTGGCGTGAGAAGCCGCGATAGACATGCCGTTTCCCTGATGTTGGTTCCTTGAACTGCCTCAAGAACTTCAGCTCCCATCCAGCCAGTTCCGAACCAAACTGTCTGGTGAAGACATCACTTGCGGCAGCAACATCGCCCAGTGGGTCAGTTCTACTTTCAAGATGGGCAAAGATGTCTTCCTGGTCCATTTGTAGCTCTCCAGTGTTCTCGGTCATCCAGACTCATATTATCAGTAAGTTGTCAGATTCTGGCCTATTGTTCTCCTTCTCTCTGCAGATACTCGCGATAGGCGCCAGGGTATTTCTCTGCGAGCTGCTCTATGGTCGGCAGACGCTCTTGATAGGGCGTATAGGCTTCGCCGAGTTCGACACATGATAGCTCATCATCAATCACGGTCTTGAGTTCATGATTGACCTCGAAACCTATGAAATGCCTCCAGCTGCATTTGGCAGCCACCGCAGTAGTGCCATTGCCCATGAACGGATCCAAGACAACGTCCCCAGGTCTTGAGGAGAAGTCGATGCATCTCATCACCACATCTGTCGGGAGCCTCGTACTATTCTTGACTTCCCTGGTTCTGTATTTGCGTTTTACCGCCCACACATCCTCGGGATAGTGCTCTACCTTGTTGAAGAAGTAGTTCTTCGGATCCTTGGCAAGGAAGATGACATGATAATGACTAGTCACAAATCTACGCCTTGTGAAAACTCCAAACGGATAATGCCAAACTATGTGGTTCAGAGTCGTCAGACCAGCCTCACGAACCTCTCTAAGCACAGGTTCAAGGTTGGTCCAGCCCGAGAATATGTAGGCGGAACCGTCCGACTTCAGAACGCGGGGTATCTCTTGAATCCAACTCTTGGTGAATTCGTCGTAGGACTCAGAAACCTCTTCGTAGCCCTCAACGACCAATGATGCATCTCTGTTGTACGCTCCACTCTTCCCATCAAAGTCTATACCGAAGGGGGGATCTGCTATGACGAGGTCTATTGAACCATCGGGAAGCCTTCCCATTCCCTCAATGCAGTCTTCATAGTAGATACAATCAATGCCAACTTTGCTTGAAGGAGGTTGGCGAGCCTCATATGATGCTCGTGCCTCTTCTATTGTCCAGTCGAATTGTGGCCTGAAGTAGAACTCGGCTAGATTCGGAACATATCTTCGATTACGTCGCCGAGCAGGGGGCGTTTCATCCCCTTCTTCCGAGTCAATCGTCATCGGGACAGTCTAGTTCCCCTTCTAGACCATCCTCTTAAAGCATTGCCCAGTTCTCTGAAAGAGTACGTCCTACATCAGTTCAGAGGGGTCTACACCTCGAGATATTGCCTTCTTGGTCATCCAATCCATTAGTGACTCTGGAGGCTCTACATCCTCTCGTCCCTCTCGAGGCACCAGTGTCAGTGCATTCTCCGGACACTCAATGACACATACACCACAGCCTATGCATCTGTCTTTGTCTGCCACGCTGATATCCTCAGGAATACTCAGAACATCAAACTGGCAGCGGTCGACACAGGTACCGCAACCTGAACATAAGTCAGCATCGATGCTGATAACGAAGTCCGAGTCTACAAATGCATTTGGCTGGTCATACTCTGTCAGTGCTCGTAGCACCCCACAGCAACATGTACAACAGTTACATATGTAGGTCTGATCTCGCTGAACATTCATCGTACAATGCACTAGCCCGGCCTCTGCAGAGTCACGTAGCAGTTTCAGTGCTTCATTCTTGCTGATGGGAGTTGTGAGTTCATTCTCATCAAACGCGTTCTCTTTCCTTGGTGCCAAGGATATGCACACAGTCATAGGATAGGAACAGGGCGCTCCGATCAGTCCCTTCTGTTTCTTGCAGATGCAGTCTCTTACTGCCCAAGAGGCTGAGGTTTCAACAAGCTTCTCGGCCTGTTCATACGGATGAACAATGAGATCTGTACTTACTGATTTGTTCACAGGAACTATCTTGAAGATAGGAGGATTAGTGCTGAAGAGAGGAACTCCTTTACTTTTCTCGAAGTATCCCTCCATGAGTCGGGCAAACTCCTCGTCCATTCGTTCGAGCTGCTCCTCATATAGGCCAACAATAAAGGGCATGAGCGCGTATTTCCTCGCGTTGGCAGATCGGGACATCCAGCCACTGATTTGGCCCTTTCCAACCATTGTTTCCAATAGACCCGTTGTTTCTTCTAGCGGCAAGTCCAAGCGTGCAGTAATCTCCTCTGCGGTTTCACCGCGTAGCTTCAGCCTGCTCGCTAGTTCCGCCTCTTCGGCAGTGAAGATCCACTCTAACACTCGGAGGTGGGTTCCATCCTCGATATGAGCGAAACCGTTCGGTATGGTGTCAAGAACAGCTGCTAGTCTTACGTACGCTTCATCTGGCATGTTCAATAGCCTCTTCGCATCGACTGCTACGAAGGGCAATTTAGAGTTATCCCTAGAGGGCTGAGTTCAGCATTGACCTTCTCAACTGTTTCCGCGCAACTCTGCCCCTTTCCTAGGAGTATATGTGCAAGACTCTGCTGGTAGGGAGGAAGGAATGGGATGTCACTTGACTTCAGGATTGCTCTGTACTCCTCTCCAATCTTCTCATCCTGAAGATATTCCTCAAGCTGAGGAAGCGTGCTACCATTCTCAAGAATCATGTTTCGAATCTTCTCTAGGAAAAGGGGCTTGGGCACATTCACTGACTCGCCAAAGAGGCGCTGCACATTCTTCTCAAACCAATCACGGATTCTGTCAACTCGACAGTACGGGAGAACAACGACCTCATCTCCACCGTACGGCATGACTCTGACGAGGCTCCTAGTTTCGGCTGAGAAGACAAAGTCCGGTAGGTTGGTGTAGCCAACCTCAGAAATGTCGAGTCCTCTATCTTTGAGTTCTTCGTTGAGAGTTGGGAGCGTATAGGGTCTGCCTTCGTCTATACCTTCCTCTACGATTCTTACCAGAGTTTCGAAGGCTTCCCTACTCTCCTTTGACAGCTGTGACATCTGCTCAGAGAGTGTATCAGGTAGTCGAAGAATCGTGGCGGGTAGGGCGCCTTCGCGCACAACGTAGCCCTCAGATTCGGCCCAACCTAGAAAGTCATTCCAGCTCTGAAACCCCAGATCTTTCTCGCTGAAATCTTGGTTTAGAGATTGCATCACATACTTGACGTTACCCAGACCAGGCTTGTTTCCAGCCTCCTCCACAGTCCGAATGGCCTCTTGCAGTTTGGCTCCCATAATGTGCCGCATCTCGGAGATGCTTCGGATACGTTCCTCGCATCGGCCTACATCGGGACAGTCTAATGAGATTCTTCTAAATGAGTGAACATCCGTATACTTCGTCGCAAGATCTGTCATCTCGGATGCTGTAATCAGAGGATTGCTGATGACCCAGAGACCAAGCCCACGGTGACGAATGGCTCCCGCAATTAGCTTGAAGTCTCCATCTCCCGTAATCAGGACATAGCAGGTTGTTTCTGGGTAGTGAACCATGTGATCCGTGATGTAGGCGGCCATTCTGTAATCAGCGGCATTGTCTCTCTTGTCGGGGACGTGAATAACATCATAACCGAGGTTGTAGAGTTCCTCTGCCCCCTGGCGACGGTCCGTCCAGTCTGCAAATGCATAGGCCTTAACAACAGTTCCGACCTCGTGTATCGCCTTCGTCATCTCTCTGTGTGTTCTGAAGTCCTCATGAACATTCTCGAAGTCCCAGAACACTGAGATGTGTGGCTTCGATTCAGACTTGGTCATCCGTCGTCCACCAGACATAGAGGGATGTGGCTGCAAACCTATAAAGACTACTGACAGTCTTTGTGAGTAGTCTCCTTCTTGAGGCGTGTCGCTGGAGAAGATTTCGCACGCAAAGCTGAAGCTGGATAGATTGAAGCAGACTCTTGGCTGTGAGAATGACTCAAGACGTAATGATTCAAGCACGGAAACCCTAGATACATCTGAAACGCATGGCGGACCAAGTATCGTCGACCGCTATCTGATGAATGGCCTTCAAGTCAAGCGTCTTAACATATGCCCACAAGCTGTCCTTGTTAATGTCGGTCTTGATCTTGGAGGTTCCTTTGGGATATGTGATCCACAGAAATCCATCAGGCTTGAGGTGATTCCTCAGCCTCGGAAGCTGCTCCTCTAATTCATTTCTAGTCTTCACAAAGACTTGGATGAGGTCAACCGGACCTGAAGCATTGGTTGTCACGGTGACATCTTCAGGTAGATCCTTCAACAGAAACCTGTAGTCCTCTGGCTCGCAGACAAGGAGGACTGTATAGCCTTCTCTTATGAACATCTTCTTGGGTAGAGGCTTCTTTGATGGCATTCCGATCATCCTTGTCAAGTAGGAGAACGTTGTAAGAGTTTCATTCTATGCCAGTGTTGTATCAGACCAAGTCCCTTATTACTCATATAGGATGAGTGCCATACTATCAGAGAGGACATAGCTCGGTCAAAGTAGTTGAGCGGTAGACCATGGCAAATGAAGAGATATTCATGCGCGAGAGGAAGGCTTTCCGCCTGATTGCCGAGGCGGCGCTTCATCCAAGAGGTAGTCCGGAACTTTACAATAGGGTTCTTGCTGGACTAGTTGAAACACTCCAGTTCGACATTGGGACTCTAAGACTCTTCGATGATCAGGAGGGCGTTCTTCGACTGGAGGCTTTTGTCGGGATACCCGCCGGGGAAGTCCAAGATGTTGTGTCCATGGATGATCCAGAATACCTTGCAGCCCGTGTGGCACGGACCAAGACACCCATCTTTGAATCTGATGTTGCCAAGAGCAGTGAACTGAAGTCCCGAATGAAAGTGATTGAAGCGCTTGGAGTGCAGTCTCTAATCTTCTGGCCCATAGTGGGTGCCAACGATGAACTGCTGGGAGTCATGAATGTCGCCAATCGTACTGTGAAGCAGTTATCGGAGGAGGACAAAGAGTTCTTTCAGATAGTCGCAGGTATGTTTGCCGCCGTCATTGAGAGACATAGGGTGATGGATGCTCTGAGGGAGAGCGAAGAGCGCTATCGACGGCTGGCGGAGAGTGTGGTGGATATCATCTGGACTGTCGACATGAATCTGCAATTCACCTACGCTAGTCCTTCAATTGAAGAGATTCTTGGCTACACACCCGAAGAAGCTTTGTCCATGCCGCTAAATGAGATTATCACGTCAGAATCGCTCAAGCTAATAGAAGAAACCCTTACAGAATCACTCCGCTTGGAAGCAACGGTAGGCAAAGACGGCTATGAATCGCCGCCTTTGGAAATTCAGATGCTCCACAAGGATGGAACTGTTCTATGGATTGAGATTTCTAGAACATTCCTCCGTGACGATGAGGATACCCCGATTGGAGTCCTCGGAGTGGCAAGGGACATAACCAGGAGAAAGACTGTGGAAAAAGAGCTTGCGAGAGCCAAAGCACAGGCGGAATTCTACAATGACCTCATGGCTCATGATTTGGCCAATATGCAACAGGGCATTCTTGTGAGTCTGGAGCTTATGCTGCGAAACTCAGAGCTATCCAAAGAGCATCGAGGACTCGCCAACAGAGCTCTTGCACAGACCAAGCGAGGAGTCACATTGACTGGAAATGTCAAGAAACTCGGACGGCTCGTTGGTGGAGAGAAAGAGCTCTCCGAAACAGACCTGCACCAGGCAGTGATGGATGCCAACGAAATGGTTGTGGATTCCTATCCAGACAAGGAGATAAAGGTCAATACCAATCTTGTCAAGGGCAAACAGAAGGTAATGGCCGACGAGTTCTTGATCGATCTGTTCTACAATCTCTTGCACAACGCTGCCAGAATGGATCAGAGTGACTCGGTTGTTATTGATGTTTCCGAATACCCCTCAGATGAGAATGGTATGTTGATGCTGAAGATTGCAGATCGGGGACCTGGGATTAGCGATACCATGAAGGAAGCAATCCTCTCTCGATTCGATGAGAAAATAAAACGGGGATGGGGGCTGGGGCTGACCCTAGTCAAACAGATTGTTGACCGATACGGAGGCAGAATCTGGATAGAAGACAGAGTTTCTGGGGA
>JBHLOD010000015.1:6193-8751 GCA_048940825.1 Promethearchaeota archaeon
AAGGCATGCGGCTGGCCGAGATTGACCAGACCTCCAAGCATAGCACAGCAACATGTACAACAGTTGCAGATGTAGGATTGGCCTTGTTGGACGTTCATGGCGCAGTGTATGAGTCCTGCCTCCTCCGCATTGCGTAGAATCTGCAGAGACTCTTCTTTTGAGATGGTCTGAGTCAAGTCATCCTCTTCGTAGGCTCCTGGCCTGGATGAGAATAGTAGACACACAGATAATGGGTACTCACACCTCTGTTCTAGCACTCCTTTCTGTTTCCTGCACATACATTCTCTCAGACCCCAGGCCATGGCGCCCTCGATGATACTTTCTGCGACCTCGAACGGGTAGACCTCAAGCTCAATGGTGATTGCCTTGTTGACCGGAATCACTCTGAAAACAGCCGGTTCTGTGTCGAAGTGTCCCACGCCCTGACCCTTCCTGAAATAGTCCTCAACCAGCTGGGCGAATTCCTTG
This sequence comes from Promethearchaeota archaeon, assembly GCA_048940825.1. Taxonomy (GTDB): domain Archaea; phylum Asgardarchaeota; class Thorarchaeia; order Thorarchaeales; family Thorarchaeaceae; genus SMTZ1-83. The sequence goes on from JBHLOD010000015.1 coordinate 6,662, forward strand.
TCCATTCGTTCAGCTTGGTTCTCCCATATTCCACCTATGAAAACCATTAGAGCATATCTTCGGCCTGTGTCCGAATTCCAGGCGTAGATCTGCCCCTTTCCGACCATTACCTCGAGCCTCTCCTTGAGGCCCTCAATTGGCATTCCAAGACGATCCGCGAGATCTTCCACAGTTTCTCCACGCAGTTTCATCTTACTTGCCAGATCAGCTTCCTCTGGTGAGAATACCCATTCCAGAATCCTGAGATGAGTTCCGTCTTCAATATGCGTGAAGCCGTTAGGTATTCTATTCAATGTGTCAGCCAGTCTTTCATACGGACCCATTGTCAATGTTGTTCATGAAACGGGACCATATCTGGCTAATTATTGCTTCCGTCAGATTCAATCCTACCTAGGCGAAGCATACCATCAAATAGCTTGCGTGATACTTCACACGTGAGGTCAGAACAAATGTCCGAAGAAGCAAAGCGAGTGATCACTCTTGATAGAGAGGACGGACTATCACCTCGCGTAGCACTACTGTACTCGATGATGGAGAAGGTTCGAGGACGTCTGTTCAGTAGGATAGAGTCCCTCTCAGATGTTGACATTGACTACAGTCCTCATGGAAGGAGTATTGAAACGATAGGAACACTACTCTTTCACATCGCAGCAGTTGAATGGTCATGGATCTTTGAGGACATTGGTGGGAAGGAAATGGACTATGAAAAATGGAAACAAGCATTCCCCCTGAGAGAAGACATCGACCAGCTAACAGGGCAGAGAGTAGAATTCTACTTCGACAGGCTAAACGAAGTGCGCCAGGAAGTCCTTGAGTGGTTGAGGGGTATCGATGATGAAGAACTTGACAGACTCATTGACCTAGGGCATGCGGAAGTAAGCATAGAATGGGTTCTGTTTCATCTGATAGAACACGAAGCGATGCACATAGGGCAGATTTCGGTTCTATCGCGGATGTATGACATGACCAGAGTCCAAGCAACTGACTAGTTTCTATGAAATGGGCCTGACAGTATGCCGTCTGCTATTCAGGTCTAGAATGTGAACACAATTCAATCTATCAGAGTCGAAGGCTCTAGAATAGCTTCTTCAAGTGAATCAGGATCAATCCTTACAAAGGGGTCTCTGAGCCAACTCACCAACCCCCAAAGCGATGGTGTGAGTGTGACTGCCATTAGAATCAAAGAAAACGTGATGACTGATGCGGCATCTATGCCTACTGTGCCAAACGTGAGAAGAAGAGCTCCCTCTCTAACTCCGACACCTTGAATGGATATTGGCAAGGAAGCCAGCATCGCCGCGATTGTGACGGCCATGGCCACCAGAATCCAAGGAAGCTCGATACCGAGTGCACTTGCGAGGAGAAAGCCCTGTAGTGTGTAGAGCAGCCATGCACCACCAGCAAACAGAATCGCCGTCGTAACTGGTTTCCAACCAGTGGCGCGTAGGGAGGTCCCAATCCCAGCACTCAACCCTCCCGGTATTCCTTTCTCCTTCATTCGCCTGATTCTTGCTCTCATCAACCAAGGTGTGAGGATGAACTTGATTATCCTGTAGGTTGCATAGAAAGCCATTACCAAGATTGCACCAGCGACAATCACAGCCGACGCGACAAGATAGTCTATATCTAGTAGCAGGATCAGGGCAACCGCAGCAATCGTATATGGCACAACCGATGCAGCAATCGCGTCCAAGAAAATGCTCATCAGAGAACGATCCGTTGTGTTGCCGCGACACTTGAGATACGGAACCCTGACAAGGTCTCCTAGTGCCCCCGGCATTGTGAAGCTAGTCATCTGAGCAATACACAATCCGTCGACAGCTTCCCAAATCTTCAGTCGCAATCCAAGACTTCTCGCAAGTACATACCAGCGAGCACCTTTCAGAAAGACTATCGGTATGGCCATTAGCACTGCAAGTAGAATAGTGGATGGGTTGAGACTCGTGGTTAGATTGGCGACTAGCCCTAGATCGACGCTAGACAATAATACAACGAAAAGCAGGATGCCGATGAAACGTATTGCATGACGCATCAAGACTTCTCGCTTCATTGAATCACTTCGCTTCCGATATAGCTCGAGTTGTACCTCC
>JBHLOD010000015.1:8851-11085 GCA_048940825.1 Promethearchaeota archaeon
GTAGGTACAATCTCGGTTGCATTGTGCGTACTGGTTCTCATTGGATTCGTGCCATCCAATGTTGCGATTCTTGTTCTCGTAACACTTGCACTATTCATGGTAGGTCTAGCTCGATTCGCAAGGGCGGCGGCTGTAACGGCGAAGGGCACGGCAAGACGCGCCATCAACTTGGTTGCAGGGTGCATCGGGATTGCGGCTGCATCACTACTCATGTTCAACATAGAACTCCCAGAGGAGCAGCTCTTGGTCTTGCTCGCGGTAGCTTGGTTCATAATGGGTTTCGCTAGAATCTCAATAGGAATAATCGAGAGAGAAGTTTCCCTTTGGGTTCGAATCCTGCAGGTTGTGGTCGGCTTTACAACCATCGCCTTGACAGGTGTAATCGCTCTATTCTCGGCCGCCGATTTCTCAGCCTTTGTGCTCTTCCTTCTAATAGTAGTGATGGTGAATGGCCTAGCAAGGACATCTAGGGGATATGTTGGAGTCTAGAAACGGAAGCCAAAGACGTCCCCCAGTGATCTTTTTGCATTCTCGCCTTCTGTCGATGAGATTCGAGCATAGAATACACAAGTTCCCAGTACAACCTTCGGCTGCCAATGCTGAAAATCATTAGAGGTCCCAATGGGCGCTTTGCGTCCCGTCTTCGGATACTAGGTGGTACCGAAAAGTGCGTCTGCAATCATGTAGAATCCTATGAATCCAATTAGTAGACCAGGTACACCCCAGTTTATCAGCAATCCAACATTCAGTGCAGGAACATTTCCTAGTATCGCTATTCCAATTGGCAACAAAGCCATCAGGATTAACAGTCCACCAAATGAGAACCTGATTTCTCGGGAAACCAACGTGATCCCCTCTAAGGATTGTGAGCATGATTGGATATGAACTCTGTGGAAGAATCGGGTTCAAGAATGATTCAAGTAATCTGATGATTATGCATGTGTGAATAAAGAGAGTTTGAAGGAGGGCTTTGCAGCCCACCTTCGGAAACTGAGGGTCTAGATGCACCTGTGTATGACTTCAGGTCCTGCTTCCTCAAACTCCTTCCTGCTGACCCACATCTTCTGGAAGGTCTTCAGTGAGGCGAGTATGCTTCCGCCAATCCAGACAGAGTACTGTCTCTCGGGTGGAGCAATGATACGGACCTCGATGTTCTCAGGAACCAGCTCGGTGATCTCCTTGTGGAGCCTCTCCTTCAGTCCTGGGAACATGGTCGAGCCACCTGACAACACAACGTTAGCGTATAGGTCACGTCGCAGGTCGACGTCACATGCCTTGATTGACTCAACAATGTGGTCGTCTAGTGGTTGGGTGTCAAGACCGATTGCGCTCGGATTGAAGAACAGCTCAGGAGCCTGGAACCTCTCTGCGCCGACAGTGATTACCTCACCGTCTGGCAGCATGTAAGGCTTGTCAACACCAGCCTTGTCCGCTACTGTCCTCTCCCTCTCAGGATCAAGGGCGACATAGCAGAGCTTCTCCTTGACATCTCGGACAATCTCTTTCTCTGCACCACTCACGAAGGAGTAGCCTCTCTGCCTGAGCAGTCGACGCAGGTACTCGGTGATGTCACGACCTGCAAGGTCAATTCTCTTGATGGCGTGAGTGATAGCAAAGCCCTCATAGATTGGGACTATGTGTGTCACACCGTCACCAGAGTCAATAACAAGCCCCGTCGTTCTTCCGGACGCGTATAGCGACAACACTGCCTGTGTGGCAACGTACACTGCTGGAACACCGAAGTTGTCAAACATTACTGAGGCCATTCTCTCCCTGTTCTCACGTGGGTTGAATGGAGCCTCTGTAAGGAGTACAGGATTCTCACTTGGGTCAACCTTCAAGTCGTTATAGAATGTGTAACTCCATATCTTCTCGATGGCGTCCCAATCGTCGATGACGCCGTGTGTGATTGGATAGACCAATCGCAGCACACCACGCAGGTTGATGGCTTCTTCACCGATGTAGTAGTCTCGTGTATAGTGGTCAACATCAGTCATGATGGACTCGTATCTTGGGTATCCAATCAGTGTAGGCCAAACGCTTCGTGGCTGATCTTCGCCGGCGTATCCGTTCTTACTTAGTCCAGTGCCGTTGTCAATGACAATTGGCTTCGCGCCAAGGAACTCGTCTTCAGCCATTTTTTTTCGGTCCTCTTTTTGTTTTCGTAGCAGATCTCAGAACCTAGAATCGCAACTCGGAGTTCTGGAACTCTTCGTTGATGTACGTGCTGAATA
>JBHLOD010000354.1:0-2734 GCA_048940825.1 Promethearchaeota archaeon
CTCATCGAAGAAGATGATTGCTGGAGCTGCTGTTCTTGCTTTCCTGAAGACCTCTCTTATGGCCTTCTCACTTTCACCGACCCATTTCGAGAGCAGTTCGGGTCCCTTGACACTTATGAAGTTCGCCTCACTCTCAGTCGCAACTGCCCTGGCAAGAAGCGTCTTTCCACATCCTGGAGGGCCCCAGATCAGTACACCTCTTGGCGGTGTGATTCCGATTCGTGTGAACGAGTCCTGTCTCTTCAGGGGCCACTCGACAACCTCAATGAGCTCCTGTTTGACGTCTTCTAGGCCTCCCACATCAGTCCACTTGACATTGGGGACCTCAATGAACACCTCTCTGACCGCAGAGGGCTGTATCTCTCTCAGTGCCCCGAGGAAGTCACTATTGTTGACCTCCAACTGGTCAAGCACCTCTGGGGGTATCTCTTCCTCTTCGAGGTTTATCTTGGGCAGGTATCTCCTCAGAGCTTTCATGGCCGCTTCTCTACACAACGCATTGAGGTCTGCACCCACAAAGCCGTGAGTGATCCTCGCAAGACTCTGTAGGTCTACTCGTGTGTCACCCTCTGACGTCAGAGGCATTCCCCTTGAATGAATATGAAGCACTTCTAGCCGGCCAGTTTCGTCAGGCACTCCAATCTCAATCTCACGGTCGAATCTTCCTGGGCGACGAAGCGCGGGATCAAGGGCGTTGATCCTATTAGTGGCACCTATCACTATGACTTGTCCTCTCGCTTTCAGACCATCCATCGTAGCAAGAAGCTGAGCGACCACTCTTCGTTCGACCTCACCCTGTACATCCTCCCGTTTTGGTGCAATTGCGTCTAGTTCATCAATGAATATTATGCTGGGAGCGTTCTCTTCTGCCTCCTCAAAGATCTTCCTTAGTTTCTGCTCAGACTCCCCATAGAACTTCGACATTATCTCAGGGCCGTTTATATGGACGAAGTTGGCCTCTGATTCGCTTGCGACAGCTTTGGCCAACAGAGTCTTCCCTGTACCTGGGGGCCCATGAAGAATCAGTCCACGAGGCGGATCAATCCCCAGTCGCTTGAAGATCTCTGGATGCTTCATTGGCAGCTCAACCATCTCTCGAATCCGTTGAATTGCGTCTGCGAGACCTCCAATCTCCTCATAGGTCACCTGTGCCGTACCTATGACATCACCTGTCGGTTTCTCGGTTATCGCCAACATAGACGAGTGTTGAACTACAACAGTTCCTGCGGGTTTCACAGATGTGACCTTGAATGGAATTGCTCTCCCCAGAATTGGGATGAAGACAGTGTCATTTGTCGTGACAGGACAGTTCAGCAGTTTTCTCTTTACAAACTCCTCAAAACGTGGTTCGGGTCGAATTGGGACAGAAGTGGGTGCAAGAGTGACATTACGAGCAGGCTCTTCATTTGCCCGGGAAACAGTCACCTTCTCGCTTAGGCTTACACCAGCATTTCTTCGGATTCTACCGTCCATCCGGATGATCTCGCGGCCCTTGTCTCCTTGATAGGCTGGCCAAGCTATTGCAGCAGTTACCCTCTTTCCTTTTATTTGGATTATATCCCCAGTTCTAACACCAAGCTTCTCCATCGACATAGCATCGATTCTGACTATGAATCTACCAATGTCTCTGTGCTCGGCTTCTGTTACCTTCAGAACTATTTCGACCATTGCCCAGCCGCAGCCTCCTGCTCTTTCTTGTAAAGAAACGGCCAATCGGTGCTACTTCCGCACCGACGTGTACCCAACTTCTGGTTCCTATACAAGGTATATCTACACCGAGATAATCTCGTTGCAAAGGTGTGGTTTTCAGGTGATTGCCTTGAGTTTGCTTTTATAAACTCTGAGTTCTCTACCTGCATCGTCAATATGAACTTACGTCGTAGGGCGCGATTCCTACATTCGTGAAACCCTTTCTACCTCTACTTGAGCGACTCCTTCGAGAGAACTGATTGCGTTCTCAACATCATCGGTTCCGCCCATCGACTCTTCTCGTGCGATATTCATCCTTAGTGCCTTGAGCCCAAAGGCGACTGGAGAAATCTCTGTTGCCCGAATATCTGTGCCCTCCGGAATGATCTCCCTGATACGTTCGAGTAGGGCGTCTAGGTCCACTTCCACATCATCTGGCATTATCTTCAATGTAACAACTACTCTTGCCATCGCTTGTCGACTCCTTAGATAATCAAGGCCCCTCAAATGAGCAGTTGGGGCACGTATACTTGACAGAGAAACGTCTACAGACCTCGCACCGCCAGATCATCAGGTCTCCGCATGAGGGACACTGGAACTTCACGCTGTCCTCTTGCGGGGAGATTGAGCGGTGACATGATGTACATCTAATTGCTCTCATGTTGGACAAGTTATCACCAGAAGGTTTTGTCAGGTTGCGTTTCATGGGGCCATTTTTGCGGTTTTTATAAACCTGCCGAAGCGTATATTCCTTCAGACCTTCTAGAATGAAGCATTTCGTAAGCAATGCTCAACCCATATATGGATGAACTGAAGAGTTGAGCTTGACGTCAGTCAGGAGAGGAGCCCATGGGCACCAAACTAGGTGACATAGTGAAGGCGGAGAGAATCTCACTCCGAGACCTCAGCGGACGTGCCATCGCAGTCGACGCTTTCAACACCATATACGCATTCCTAGCCAGCATTCGACAACCAGATGGTACACCACTTATGGACACAAAGGGGCGTATTACCAGCCATCTTTCTGGTCTCTTCTACAGAAACT
>JBHLOD010000355.1:0-2731 GCA_048940825.1 Promethearchaeota archaeon
TAGACATCAAGTCAACTGATGAGAGGGCTAAACCTCCCGAATTGCGCATGACCCGCCCCTTCCATGATCCCCAGTATCTTGGTTCCTCTGGCAAATCTCATCCGCCTTACGTTGTCTGCCCGTCGACATAGCAGACTGACAGTGCAGAAGTCTATGAAGCAGATCGAAGTAGGATGATTCTTGGACGAACCCCAAGAGTGGGCTAGCCGTTTCCATCTCCTTTGGTCAATAATCGAATCGATTGGTTTATAGCCTGAATCATTAGAACACCTTTTGTTTGATTGGGTGTAAGACTTCAAGAAGCAAAGTAAGGAGATGGGAGAAATGAAAAGACAAAAGAGATTGGTTCTACTATCGGCACTGTTTCTGAGCGCCCTGATTCTTCATTCCGTTTCTATGGTTGCCGCCATTGCTCCTCCTGGTGGGGGCGGAGGGACAATCAAGCACCGTGTCTACGGCTACGTGAAGGAGAGTGGGACGAGCACCCCAATACCTGATGCGACTGTGAAGTTCTATGAAGAAGGAGTCACCTACAGAGGGTCTACCACCACGACGAGTACGGGGTACTTCAACAAGTACATCTACCTGAGTTCATTGCCAGAGTTCTGGGAGGTCAGAGTGACCAAGTCTGGGTACGACCCGGTTTCGAAGGTAGCCTTGTCCAAGGGGACCACGATTGACATGGGAACCGTGTATATGTCGCAGACGACGATCACCTACACAATCCATGGATACTTGGTGAACGGATTCAACAGTACACCAGTAGAAGGTGCAACTGTCACTCTGTATCGTGACGCATACGAGTACTGGACGGAAATCGGTACGACCATCACAACCCAGAACGGCTACTACTCACATACTTACAACACGTACTATCCAATGAGCCAGTGCAGGGTGGTTGGGAGTGCTGCTGGTTATTACGACAGCGCGAACAATATTGATGTCTCAGGCACAGATGTTGACATGGGCAATCTGCATCTGATGACACTTCTCATCAAGTACGCAGTCATTGTAGGTATCTCCGACTACAAGTCCATAAGTGACCTTGACCTCTGCGACGAGGATGCTACAGACTGGTACAACTATCTCACAACCGTAGAGAACTACCAATCTGAGAATGTATGGGTATATGGTGATGTTCATTCGGGGAACTATCCCAAATACGATGGAATTGCCACTGAGTACAACGTGAAAGCAGCATTGGAGAACATGATAGCAAAGGCAGACCAGAATGATGTGGTGTGTTTCATTACCGCAGGACATGGCGGCTCGGTAGCTGGCAGTGGCGGTGATGTGTGGTTGTATATGTGGGATAGTCAGAGTGGCGAGAACGGTGAAGATGGAGATCTTTGGGACTATGAGATTGCCGATATCTTCACTGATTCTGTGGCCGACAAGAACTTCCTGTTCTTTGATAATTGTCACTCTGGTGGGATTGGACCGGAGCTCATGGCCCTCGACAATGCTGAGGACATCCTGATGTGTGCCACGTGTACGTGGGAGGGCCACGGGTATGACTATCCGACCGGAAACAATGGTAAGTGGACCTATTGGTTCTTGGAACTTGGACTCATAGGCCAATTCGGCAGCGACCCCCTAATAGCAATGGAATACGTGTTCCAGTGGGCCCACGACGACTACCCACATCCACCTCCAGAAGAAGACGAGCCTGAAATGTACGATGGTGACCCATCCGCCATCTTCAGAATATAGCTAGTGATCAAACTGGTGGATGCAGAAAGCATCCACCAAGGCTTTTTTCAAGGTCATCTCCTTCTCATCCGACCCAGTCTGGCTTTCATACCTTCTGCTGACACTCAGGGAGCAACTAGACTCTGGGACCTCTGGCCAAGCTCCGCAAACTTGTAAAAGAACACACGAAACCTAATCGAACATACTGACAGACGAACCTGCGTACCACCAGCCTCAGTTCTTTCTCAACGTTGGACCAACTCACAGGAAACCATCCTCAACACTCAAGAGAGCACCTCAAAGACACCGTAGACTGCTGAGATGTGCATTCGCCAGTGGACGAAATGGATGATGATCTCCGTCGGCGGGAGAAACGGTGTCATGGTCAATGGGATACAGAGCCGCCTTGATGTCATGGGGGTGATATCGCAGCCGCGCAAGGCCGAGGCCAGGTGTAGGGACCAAAGGAGCCCAGAGAGATTTCCCATGTGATTTGGCTCTTTACAGAAAGGGACCATGTAAGGGTTCTGCTAGGCTGGAATCAATCTGACCGGAATCACATCTGAAGTTTCGTGCCACGATAGAGAGCTGAGAGCAGGTACACGACAAGTTGCGCCAGAAAGGCCGCAGCGACTAGGTAGATCATCTCGTCGACCGACAGACCGCCACCAGCCAGAACGGCTAGAATCACGAGCTGAATGGTAAGGCTGAACGTGAGCGCATCATTGGTTGACCTGTCAAGTAGTGTCGATGAAGCTCTCCCAAAGACATCGTTGGTCTTGTCGACTCTCGACCGCCGCAGAAACAGGACTGGAATTGCCAGACATAGAAAGAACGTTGAAACTATCAACCCAACCTGATAGGGACTGGCCGGGAGTCCTTGGAGATGCCAGAGAAGCTCAGCAGCAAGATTGACGATTGCTGTGATCACTGCGAATAGTGGTGCAAACTCAGCCCACCATCCCAGCCATCTAAAGCGCTCAGGTCTTGTAAGAGGACCCACAAAGAACAGAACGAGGATTGCCCAGAAGAACACGGA
>JBHLOD010000356.1:0-2722 GCA_048940825.1 Promethearchaeota archaeon
GTTCAGGGCAAGAAAGATGACCCGGCGCATCCGGCCATTCATCCCACTGGAGCGAAGCCTGAGAGAAGACTGACACCAAGTGAGATTAAGGTCTATGATCTCGTTGTCCGAAGATTCTTGGCTCTATTTGGTGAGCCAGCAGCGAGGGAAAGTGTAAGGGCCGACATCAAAGCCGGTGAGCATCTGCTCTACTTGAGAGGATTGAAGGTTCTGAAGAAGGGATGGATGGACCTCTACGATCCATATGTTTCGCACAAGGAGGTGGTTCTTCCATCAATTGAGGAGGGCGATGAGATGGTCCTTGCATCGGTGACGGATGAAACGAAGTATACATCGCCACGACCGCGATTCAATCCGTCGAGTCTTCTGAAATTCCTAGAGAAGGAGAATCTGGGAACAAAGGGCACTAGAGCCTCAATAGTAGACTCCCTGAGGTCCCGGGGCTACACCTTGGGAGACAGATTTGAGCTGTCAACTCTTGGATATGCACTCTTCGAAACTCTACAACAATACATTCCGGAGATTCTGTCTGCTGAGTTCACGCGTCAGCTGGAAAAAGAGATGGAAAACATCCAGGGAGGAGAAACTGAGAGAGAGAACGTGTTGATCCAGGTGCGGACAGAACTCGCTCGATTGCTTAAGCGCTTCAAAGAACAAGAAGAAACCATTGGAGCGTCTCTGGTCAGTGGTCTTCAACGTTACTGGAAAGCAAAGGAACAGATTGGTCCGTGTCCCAAGTGTGGAGAAGGAACCCTCTTCATTATCCGGTCTCCAAGAACAGGGAAAAGGTTTGTAGGGTGCTCTCGCTACAAGGAAGGTGGCTGCGATCAAAGCTTCCCGCTCCCTCAGAAGGGAGAGATTACGCCGTTAGACAAACAGTGTCCTCATTGCGGTCACAGCATGATCAGAGTATCCTCCAGAAGACGACCTTGGGAAACTTGCATCAACTGGGCGATGTGTCCTGGACGACAAGATGACCTCAAGGCGCTTCAGGATAAGAGGGAAAAAGGAGAGAATTCAGCCAAGGATGATGATACGGATGAGTGAGTGCCCTATCTGTGGACGTCCAAGCGACAATAAGGGGGAACTATGTGAGTATCACCAGTTGGCGATGGACAATCTACGTGAAGGCGAGAGAGCGTGGAACTCGGCCTTGGAGATTGATTGGGATTCCTATCTTGACCATCTGTATACCTTAGACGGGCTGGGTCAGTGGGTTCGAGAGGTGATTGAGTACATTAGGTCAGGAAACAGTCCTTGAGAAACGACATGAGTTCAAGCAGGGTCTTCTGGTTCAATCCGCTTATTGCGACAACTGCCATACAAGTTCTTCCAGTCCAAGACACTATTCTCTCAGCAAGGGTACGTACTAAGATTGTATCCAAACCATTAGTGAAGAGTCCCGAGGACGCAGGTTCTGATTCGTCTCGACTGGGAGGAATTGCTACGGCCGAGATACCCAGTCGGAATCTCTCCGAGTCCGATAGAAGCAATAATGTGCCATTATCAAGGTCCATGACTCGCGCCCTGACCTTGCCAAGACTCGTATCTGTTTCAAAGTGCCTTATGTCCTGTGAGTCCATGTACGATACCCAATCTGTTGTTTCAAGAGTGCGATAAATCCCTAACGGATTGGCGCACCCATCATGCAGGCGGCAACACTGTTATCAGGTAAACGTCGGTCACAATTGTGAGGTGTATATGACGGAGAGGACTACCTACACAGAGTTCTTCCCGTATCCAGAACCGCGGAAGGGCCAAGACGAAATGATGGCAAGTATCGAAGATGCGGTTCGGAATGGGACACACATCTGTGCAGAGGCTCCAAATGGATTCGGAAAGACATGTGCTACACTCAGCGGCGCCATGCCTTGGGTGAGAGAGAACAATGGCAAAATCCTGTATTGTGCACGAACGCATAGGCAATTGGATCGTGTCATGGAGGAGCTAGAAACCATCTCAGAAAGGAATGAAGTGACAGGGGTATCATTCCGTGGCAGACGGCACATGTGTATCAACCAGTTCGTTCTTGAGAATGCAGACTTAGTGGCCCCAATCAGCGAAGTATGTAGTCAACTGAAGACCAATCGAAAATGCTCCTACTATGAGAAGTTGAGAGATAGTAGACTTCCTGAGGACCTGCTTGAAGACATGCCAAAAAGCGTGCTCACTGCACCAGAGCTGGTCGATATTGGAAAGAGAAGGTCGATATGTCCCTATGAACTCGCAAAGAGCCTGGCAAAGGTCGTCGACGTCGTCGCCCTTTCATATCTGTACGTCTTCGATCCATGGATTCTGGAAACCTTCCTTCCCGATTTGGAAACTCCGATGTCAAGAATGATTCTTGTGCAGGACGAGGCGCACAACGTTCCACAGACAGCTCTCAACACGGCCAGCGATTCGCTGGCGATTGGTACCGTGAGAAGAGCGATTCAAGAAGCCAAGACCTATAGCGACTCGATATCCAAGGATTACTCGGAGAGTCTGGAGAGGAATGTTCTGAATCTCTCTTCAGACATGAAAGACAATGATGAGATGGCCATCAATCCATATGTGATATACAAACTGGCCCTCGAAGATTCAGACATGGGCATGGAATTGGATGTTTTAGATCACATGAAGGATCTGGGAATCAAGATTCGCAGGAGTCTTTTGAGAGCAGGTAAGTTTCCGCGGTCAGCGATTCACCGAGTGGCAGATTTCATGCAGAAATGGGCGAATC
>JBHLOD010000357.1:0-2721 GCA_048940825.1 Promethearchaeota archaeon
CATATCAAGATGGAAGAGAATGCTGTCAGGACCTATCAAGAGCTTGCTGATAAGAGCGACAATGAGCAAGTCAAGACAATTGCTATGATGATCAGAGAGGATGAGCTACGCCATCATGCACTACTGAAGGAACTACACAAGGCTGTTGTAGAACCTGAAACCCTGACGGAGGACGACATTTGGGATGTCTTCTGGAAGGATACACCATGGCATGGCAGTCCTGGCGGTTAGAATATCCACCCGGATTGTCAGAAGCCACAGCAGCTCCTGGACATAGGTTGAAAGGCACGTCTACTCGGACTTCTGATGTTCAACTTCGACTTCCTCGAATCGTCGTCTCATGCAGTCTTTTATGAATTCAGGGAAGCTTGAGTACCCGAGGCTGTACTCTCTGTTCTTCCGTTCGAACTTGACCTTGTAATCTTTTGGGATTTTGATAGACAGACGTCGGGACATATCAGGGAATCCTCGCCAGTGCATATTAGCTGTTACCTGATTCTCAACAAAAGGCGCCAAGCATTCTCCCGCAAGTTATCGAACATATACCAATGCTTATGTTCGTAGCAAATTCAAACGAAGATGGATGGATTCTGAAGCTAGATGGGGAATAGGAACAGATGACGATTGAGGATGTCAAGCGAAAGGACAATGGCTCCGCACTCATGCTTGCCAACGAAGCGGTCGTTCGAGGAGCACTTGAGGCCGATGTCAAGGTTGTGGCGTTCTATCCAGGCTCTCCGACTTCCGAGATCCTAGACACCTTCGGTGAAGTTCTGGAACACTTCGGCGACTATCGGATGCAGATAGCCGCCAATGAGAAAGTGGCTCTCGAAACAGTGGCTGGAGCGTCGATGGCCGGACTCAGATCATTCACCTCCATGAAGAGTGTAGGAATGAATGTGGCGAGCGACTCGATGTTCAGTATTGGATATGTGGGACTGAATGCTGGATGTGTCTGTCTCATTGCTGACGACCCTTATGCCCACTCCTCGCAATCTGAACAAGACGGTCGCTATTTTGGCGAAGCCGCCTACGTGCCAATGATAGAACCTTCAACGGCTCAAGAGGCGTTTGACATGGTCAAATGGGCATTCGAGGTGTCAGAGAAGCACAGGACCCTCGTCATAATGAGAACCACCACTCGAGTGAATCATCAGAGAGGTATGGTATCGCTCGGAAACCTTAGTCGAACGCCCTTCAAGAGGAAGAGATGGGCAGACGTCAAGGGTCAGTATTTTACCGTGGGAGCAATAGCAAGGAGACTCAAAGCGGAGTTGCTTGAGAAGACCCAAGCTATACGGGAGGAATTTGAAGACACCGATTTCAATTTCGTGGAGGAGGGGGATGGTGATGTGGGAGTCTTAACCGGAGGCGTATGCTATCTACACACCAAAGAGGCAATGCAAAATCTTGGAATCAACATTCCAGTATTCAAACTTGGCACAATCTACCCCCTTCCAGAGGAGAAGATCGCCAATTTCCTCAAGTCATTGAAAACGCTCATTGTGGTCGAGGAACTGACACCCTACCTCGAAACGAGAATCACAGCGATAGCAAAAGAGGTCAACTCCTCTTTGAGGATTATCGGCAAGAAGAGCGGACACTTTCCAGAGATGTTGGAATACAACGTCCCCATTGTTGAAACGGCCATCGCCGATGTGCTCTCCACGGTACCGAGCACGGACTACGGTGCCATACTAGAGAGGGCCGCCAGATTGAAGGAGATTCTCCCGGAAAGGCCGCCAATCTTCTGCCCTGGTTGTCCACACAGGGGCACACTATGGGCGTTTAGACAGGCACTTCAGCAGCTGAGAATTCGAAACGAGATTGTATTCAACAACGACATCGGTTGCTATTCTATGGCCTTCCTGCCACCAAACGAGTTCTCTGACTCGATGCTTGCGATGGGTGCGTCCGTGGGGGTTTCTGCTGGAATGGAGATGGCGCTGGAAGACAAGGTCATAGCAATGGTTGGTGATTCTACTCTATACCACGCGGCCCTGCCTGGAATTGTCAACCTTATTCACCACAACTCCAACGTGACCTTATTCGTGTTGGACAACTCCGTGACCGCGATGACAGGGCAGCAGTTCAACCCGAATTCTCCATTCAACGCAGGAGGTCAGCCAGCGCGAAAGATCAACATGGAAAGGATGTTTGAGGCACTTGGGGCAGAGAAGATTGTTGTCATCGATCCGTACGAAACTCGTGGCTGTATCGGACCTATCAAAGAGGCAATCCAGTCGGAGGGTTTCTCAGTAATCATATCGCGAAGGGACTGTGCGCTCTACGGAGATAGGCAGAAGAAGAAGCGGGGTGAGAGGATTATTCCGAGCGAGAATGACAAGGAAACGTGCAGAGAGATATTCGCCTGTGTTAGAGAGTTCTATTGCCCCGCTATCATCGTAGATGAAAGTGACCACAAGATGGAGATACAACAGGACCTCTGTGACGGATGTCTAGAATGTAGACAGGTATGTCCGGTAGATGCACCAAGATCCACGGAGGTGGAGAGATGAAAGACAATGAAACATACAATATCATGTTCTGCGGAGTTGGCGGACAGGGTCTCATGTTGTTGTCTGCCATTCTCGGAAAGGCTGCAGTCGATGCCGGACTTGAAGTAAGGACAGGAGAACAGCACGGGCTCTCACAGAGACAGGGCTCAATATACGTGCACTTTAGGATTGGAAAACCTCTCTCACCCTTGATACCGTACGG
>JBHLOD010000358.1:0-2712 GCA_048940825.1 Promethearchaeota archaeon
CGCTCATCAATACCCTGGCCTGGACATTCGCATGGTCCCCGAGTTCGGGAACTGTATCATACAGGTCCTGTGCGGTCAATGCAGGATTCACCGCACCCGTTCTATAGTCGACCTTGCTGGCAATTGTGCCCCCTGTGCTCAGAATTGTGACAGATGGAAGCTTGGTATTTGGGCTAGGGAGGTGTCGTTCGGAAGCCCGTCTTACTTTGCCTCCAGCACGGATTCGTTGGAGTTCAGAGTCGGCAGATAGACGAACTCCAACATTGTACCCTGTAGAGAGTTTGATTACTATGTGATCCGGGTCACCACCAATCTGAACTCGAGGCATTAGGATGCCTGTATACTCCTTACCATCACGTTGGATTCTAATAGTGTCTCCAACCTTAGCACCAGCACCAAAGAGCTTCTCCAGAATGAAACCACTGTAACCTGAGTCATTCAGACTCAATCGCATCCCACCTTTAGGTTTCGAAACTCAACGCTGCGGTGTCGGTCATAAAGTCTTCGTCTACACTGGTTGAGGAGCTTTGCATGTATCTGTTCACATGAAGCCTAAAATTATCAGGATTCCAAAGATAATGAAGACTAGTCCCGTAGCCTTTCTCACCATGTCTACTGGAATTCTGTCGGCAACTTGATCACCAGAATACGCGCCAACGAGATTCACGGCAAAGAAACCGGCGATGGCTCCCGCGAACACCAATAGAGGAAACAAGGATTGTGCCGCAAGTGCTAGTATAGCCAGTTGACTTTTGTCACCAAGCTCTGAGAGGAGGACCAGGGACACCATGCTGAGAAAAGTTGCTGGTTGCTTGCAATCGTCTGCCTCTGGAGTTTTCCGGACCAGTGTATGAATGCCCATTCCAATGAATAGTAGCCCGGATAGATAGAGAATGAAGTCGATTGGAAGAGCTGTGGCTAGTACGACACCAACGAATACCGCGACTACAGATGCGAAACCAAGTGCCAACATAGTTGCGAGAAGGACTATGCGAGGGCGTCTGTATTGTGCACTTAGGCATAGTGTAGCCAGCATTGTCTTGTCTCCAATCTCTGTCAGGAAAACAAGACCAAACGACGACAGCAATGCTTGCACAGGCATCTCTTCACTTCCCTGAGATTGCTTTCAGTCAAGATGCTTTTCCGACATCTTTCGTGTAATTCCAAAGCAAATGGAAATGCTCCCGGGCAGTTTTTGGCTCGCCGTCCTGGGTATTTCCTTTGCTCTGGCGGTCTGTTTCTCCCGATAAGAGTATCTCAATGGTACTCCCTAGAATGAGGTGGTGCGGAAGGTGGGATTTGAACCCACGAACTGCTTCCAGACCAGATGTCCCATTCGCATGACCCCTTTTCACACGATCTTAAGTCTGGCGCCTTTGGCCTGGCTTGGCTACCTCCGCATGAATCCGTAGATGTATTTCGGGTTCTTCAACTCTTTTGTGGTCTATTATTAGAGAGGTGGTGGGGCGGGCCGGATTTGAACCAGCGACCCTCGAGTTCCAAGAGAGAGATTCCCTTAGTCTTCTCGGTGTAAGCGAGACATCATAGCCGGGCTAGACTACCGCCCCTAGCCAGTTCGGGTTGTCCAATCCGAATAAAAGAATTGCTCACTGACGGACTGCGACTACGTGAAACTCATGGAGGGCGTCATTAAGAACGATATCTTGGACAATGGTGAAACCAAGACCAGAAACCGAATCGCGCAGGTTGGAGATTGCAGTTGGGGTTGTTTTCGATTTGAAGGCTGCAACAAGCCACCCCTCTTTCTTCAGTAGTACAGAGAACTTCTTGACAAGCATGAGTGTGCCTTGGGGATCTGTAGTGACATCGATGAGCAGCAGGTCAACTGTCTGATTCTCGCCGATGATCATTGGGTCCATCGTAAAGGCATCGTCGAAAAGAACTGAAACGTTTGGATAATCATTCACAAGTTCCTCGAGTGACTGGGTGAACTCGTCCGATACCTCTACACCAATGACGGCTGCACCGCACTCAGCCAAGTACCTAAGAAAGCCTCCGGCCGAGCTGCCAATGTCAAGAGCTAGTGTAGTTGAAGTGACAATATTCCCTATTGAATCATCGATTTGTTTCAGTTTGAGATATCCAACAGGTGTGTCTAGTGATTCCTTTGAAACAGTAATAGACTCTGAACCTTTGATCTGTTTCGAGGGCTTTGCAGGTTCACCATTGACTTTCACGTGACCTGCTCGAATTGCGCGTTTAGCAGCCTGACGAGATGAGAAATAGCCTTGTTCTACCAACCAACTGTCAAGCCTTGGCATTGTACTTCTCTCCAACCTCTTCAGGGATGAACAGATGCATTGGTACTCCCTTGAGTATGGGACCTATTGCAGCGAGAATGCCAGATGCACGAGTGCTCCTCTTGCACCTTAATGAGTGCTCGAAATGGCCGAGCTTCTCTATTCGATAGATGTCTTCAGAATGGCCAGATTTTCTGAGTGCATTATCAACGAGTTCCTTCGTGCATCCTAGAACAAGCAGCCGTTGGTGATCATCCCTTGCCCATCTGTTGATTCGTTCGAGAGTATAGTTCGCAAGCTCTCCTGTGATCTTGCGATGGGCTGTGTCTATTTCCGTGATGTGTGTTTCCACTGGAAGATGATCTACTAGCACTAAGGCACTGCAGATTGTCCTCAACGAGGACTTGTGCATTGATAGCTGACTTCGAAGATTGTGGAGAGGAATAAGCAC
>JBHLOD010000359.1:0-2707 GCA_048940825.1 Promethearchaeota archaeon
GTATCAGGAACGAAGACATCCACAACGGCCTGACCGTTGACAACCAAATAATGATAGATGTCATCTTGGAATAGGTAATTGTGCTCAACAAGTATCAGAATTGTGTGATTCCAAGGCGTGTGCCAATCCGTGTCCAAGTCTGCCCAGTAAGTGCCATCCCCATTTGGCATGAACAGGACGTTCGTAGGACTGAGCAGAGTCACTGTTGCATCCGTAACGGGGATTCCGGACCAATCGGTCACGGTGACAGTGAGTGTTGTCCAGTCCCCTTGGTTAATCACCCATCCCATTGAGGATTCAACAAGAGTGTTGGGCATAGAATACACAAACAAGTCATGAGCGTCTGCTCTGGGCTCTCCGAAGTCTGCCCCAACATACACAGTGAAGCTATGTTGGCCGATGCTCAGTGAGGCATTCAACTGGACCCTGAATTCTGCCCCTTCTACGTGCGTGGCAGTATGATTGACACCACCGAGTTCCACTTCTGCCCACGCTCCCACTGGCCTAACACCATACGAATCATAGACGAAGACAGAAACTGTGAAGTTCTCCCCACCCACAACTGAGGATTCGTACCCAATTGCTGGTGCAAGAGTGCCTGTTACTACCATATAGTACTGACCAAACTGAGTCCCCTCGACGTAGGGGTGCTGAATGATTATCTCAGCCGTGTAGTTGCCAACTGGCATTGCGGCGACGCTGTCTAGTAGATACCTTCCAAGCTCCACCTCCACTAGAACGAATTCTGTGGCTCCGAAGTCCACCCAAACATCTGCACTGTCAATCGGGTTTCCATAGACGTCAGTGATGTTGAGCCAAGTTGTGAAGAACTGGTCTTGTAGTGTCTGAGATGGTGAGGTTCGGAGGACTGTCAGCGAATTCGCCAACACCGAAACAGACTTTGAATGACTGGCTCCACCTGTTGCATATTCGTGGTTGGCCATTGCAAAGACAGAGTAGCTGCCGGGTGCAAGAGTGATTCCTGTAACTGAGGTGTAGTATGACCCTCCGACATAGGTCACAGGATAACCTACACCATCTAGGGTAATATTGACATCAGCGTCTGTGACCTTGGCGCCGAGGCTGTCTGTCACTGTTACGTTGATACCAAGATCATTCCCCTGAATCACCTCGGACTCAGTGAACAGTGTAATACTGAGCGGCGACTCAACCCTCAGAGCGTTCTCGAACTCCTGAACCACACCTTCGTAGTACTGATGAGTGACTGAGAGTGACAGATTCGCTAGTCCCATCGGCCAGTTTGGCGCAACAGTCGTTGTGTGCAAATCTGTGATGTCATCATAGACCATCCCCATTGTCTGCTCTGACGTGCCAGCGCCAAAACGATATGAAGCGACAAGGGATACTGCAGCATCACCTACTGGGTCCCCATGGACATTCAGGACAGTGGCATTCGCCCAGATGCTGCTGCCCTGAAGTGTCACGTTTGACTCGAGAGCAAAGGACACGTCGAGTTTGTACAGAAGGTCGATGTTCCGAATCGTCGCCATTGTATAACGAGCCCGGAATATCGGGAATGCGATTATGTCCTCACCATCGCCCACATCTACGTTTCCTACGGACGCGAGGTTGAAGGCGATACCGACAGTAGCGCTGTAGTCAATTGAGCCGTCAAAACTGACTGCCGTCAACTGGTCATCAGATGTGGAGATTACGAATTCCTCTTCACCATCTCCATCGAAATCCAATACTACACCGCTTCTAGGAATGGCCTCGCTTACGAAGACTGTCCATGATTGTGTAGCTGTGGAGGATAGCTCAAAGAGCGTAGCGTTTCCACCATTGTCAAGATATGAGAGTTCATCCACACCGTCTGCATCGACATCATAGGGCCTGACGACCGTGATGTGTTGACCTGTAAACGTGTAACTGGGCCATTCACCCACGCTCACAGTATTTCCATCTACAAGACAGATGTAGTTTGTTGGAACATCAATCAGCCAACTACGGTAGACCACTATTAGTTGGTCGCTTGAGTGTGTAGAATTCTTGTATACATTGATGCTGAATGGCTCGTCAAAGACAGTAGCGCCAGGTGAGGTATAGTTGAGTGTCCTTATGTACGTAACATTATCAAGCTGGAACAAATCAACTTCATTGTTATCTCTTAGTATCGCAATTTGAGGATCTGAACTCAACATGTTGATTGAAACGTAGTCCACAACCGATGATGTCTCCTTCAGAGCCACGTCAGACCATGTGGCAAAACCATCATCCGCTCTTGCGAGGAAGAAACCAGTACTGTTTCCACCAACATACGCCAATTCGTCAACACCATCTCCATCGTCGTCGACCACGACCATGCCGTGCTCGTATTTTGCTGGATACAGACCGTATGAAACATTCGTCCATGATGTGAAGGTGTCACCGTTGAACGCCCATATTCTGATGTGAGTGTAGTTGTTCCCGATGAGTATTGGGTCCAGAATTCCGTCCCCATCGAACATTCCAGTGTAGACTTCGAACTGCTCATCTGTTGCACTCTCGGTAATTATGAACTCTCCTAGATTTGTGAAATCCGAGCTGAACACTCTTAGACTGACAGTCTTAGTCACCGAATCTGCTATGACATTGTAGATACGAGTTTCACCCAACGAGTCGTTCCCGACTGCTACAACATGTCTTTGAGCTTGGTCAAATGTAACGTTATAGTGTGCCCCTGCCGCAAAATGGCCTTCTACGCTCA
>JBHLOD010000360.1:0-1421 GCA_048940825.1 Promethearchaeota archaeon
CTAATGGGCAGCGGGCCTCGTGCAGGGCTAGGGGAGCTACTTCTCCCTCAGAATGAACCTGGCTCTTCTATCATGCCTGGAAAAGTCAATCCGACTCAATGTGAGGCACTGGCTCAGGTCTGTGCTCAAGTGATAGGGCATGACACCGCCGTTGCATTTGCGGAGAGTCACGGAAGTCTACTGGACCTCAATGTGACAAAGCCAGTTATGATTGTCAATATCCTAGATGCAATCCATATCATGTCCAATGGGATTCGGTCCTTCGTTGACAACTGTCTGGATGGCTTGCAGATCAATGAGGAATCCATCATGCGCCATCTGGAGAGAAGCCTCATGGTAGTCACTAGGCTTACCCCACTCATAGGATACGACAAAGCCGGCGAAGTCGCGACAAGAGCACATGCAACAGGGAAGACCGTGAAGGAAACCGTTATCGAGATGGGGATTGTAATAGAGGGGGATTTGGATGAGATACTCGATCCCACGAAGATGGTGTAGCAGACAGAATACCAAGGTGATGACTGCAATTTCATTCCCACTGACACTGTGGAAATGCCAATGGAGGTAGATAGAAATTGTATAGCCACGATGTTCTCGTGATTGGCGCCGGACTCTCTGGCCTGAGGGCAGCAATCGAAATCGTGAAGGAAGTAGATGTTGCCGTTCTCTCCAAAGTCTATCCACTGAGGTCACACTCGGTGGCAGCGCAAGGTGGCATAAACGCATCTCTAGGCGACCAAGATTCCTGGGAGGCTCATGCGTTTGACACGGTGAAAGGCTCAGATTATCTGGCGGATCAAGACGCTGTAGAAATCATGGCCAAAGAAGCTCCGAGAGCGGTCATTGAGAATGAACAGTGGGGTACCGCATTCTCTAGAACAGAGGATGGCAAGATTGCTCAGCGACCCTTTGGAGGTGCTATGTTTCCAAGGACGTGCTATGCTGCAGACAGGACTGGCCACAATCTTCTCCACACAACATATGAACAAGCATTGCGATTGGGCGTGATTTTCTACCACGAGTGGTTTCTTACCTCCCTTGTTCAATCTGAGGGCAAGGTTTGCGGTGTGACAGCAATTGAGATTGCAACTGGAGAAATCCACGGCTTCAAGGCAAAGGCCGTTGTGATGGCCACGGGTGGCTTTGGACGTGTCTATGGATACTCCACTAACGCACTAATCAACACAGGAGATGGCGCCGCAGTTGCATTGCGGGCTGGTGTCCCACTCAAGGACATGGAGTTTGTACAGTTTCATCCAACTACTCTATACCCGTCTGGCATTCTAATCACTGAGGGTGCAAGAGGTGAAGGCGGCTATCTCGTCAACAGACGGGGTGAGAGATTCATGGACAAGTATGCTCCGAAGCAAATGGAACTTGCACCACGAGACATTGTGGCAAGAGCAATTCAGACAGAGATT
>JBHLOD010000360.1:1521-2700 GCA_048940825.1 Promethearchaeota archaeon
GCAATTCTACTTAGAGATTCAGGAGAATCGCCATCAGAGATTCGAGCACAACTCGGTGAGATTATGGACAACGAGGTGGGTTTGTTCCGAAACCAAGAAACGCTAGAATCGTCTCTGAAGGCAATTCGCTTCCTGAAAGAGAGATTCAGCAAGATTGCGTTGGCACGTAGCGATAGTATGTTCAACTACTCACTGATCAGAGCACTTGAGCTGGAAAACACACTAGATCTTGCCGAGGTGATAGCGATGACAGCCCTGATGAGAAGGGAGAGTCGAGGGGCACACTGGAGGACTGACTTTCCAGAGAGAAATGATGGCAGTTTCCTGAAGCATTCCCTTGTCACTCTCGTCGATGACTACCTGAAGACCGAATACATCGATGTAAACTTGGGGATGTTTGAAGTGAAGGAGAGAACCTATTGATGTTGTTCAGAATAGCAAGAAGTAGAAAAGGTGGAGGAATCACACACTATGATCTCTACAAGGTTGATTCCTTCAAGGGTATGACAGTACTTGATGCTCTCTTCCAAATCCAAGACAGCATGGACGAATCACTATCGTTTAGATACTCATGCAGGGGTGCGGTCTGTGGTAGCTGCGCAATGCTGATTGACAAGGTGCCACGGCTAGCCTGCAGAACTCAGGTGAACACCATAAAGGACTCAGGAGTCGAGCTTAGGGGGCCGTTTTCCCCTATTGCCAGCGTTCCTCTGGGATGGAATTCAGAAGAGGAGATACTCATAGAACCACTTCCCAACCTACGCATTCTCAAAGACTTAGTTGTTGACATGAATGCCTTCTATAATGCGCTCAAAATCATGGAGCTGTGGGTGGAACCGCCTGATGACGAAGAACCTAGACTGCAGAAACCCGAAGAGAGAAAGAGAATAGATAGGTACGTGAACTGCATCATGTGTGCTCTCTGTTACGGTTCATGTCCGATCAATGAACGCAAGAAGGAGTACATAGGTCCGGCTGCACTCGCAAAGGCATACCGTTTCTACGAAGATTCACGTATCGATGAGAGAAATCGTTTCTTGAACGCGGCAAAGGCACCAAATGGAGCTCCACTATGTGAGCTTGTCATGAACTGTGTTAGGGTGTGCCCGAAGGGTGTCGCCCCTGGAGGAGCAATCCGGAAGATAAAGAATCTCTGAAGTCTTTGGACTCTCGACTATG
>JBHLOD010000361.1:0-2698 GCA_048940825.1 Promethearchaeota archaeon
GAAGAAACGGGTGTTGCATGTGAGGTCCTACGCTTTGTGAGCACCGCAGATCTCATTTCACATGATGCTGACGGGAGAGTTGAGTATCATTTTGTGCTCAACCACTACCTTTGCCGGGCAACATCCTCTGAAACGACGCCCGAGAGTCCAGAAACAGAAGTCAGATGGGTGCATCCTGATCTTCTTGAAACCATAGAGATTCCCCCTCGAATCAGAAGTCTTCTTGTCAGCATTATCGGAAACATCTATCAGCTTATGAAATCGTAACACTGGAATTGCTCCATGGAACCTCCGGCCGGAGAAAAGGCTAAAGGATGCCAGTGACCCCAAGGATGCATAGGGAGATATGGTACCCGCATCTGCGTGAGGTGTTGAGTTGAGAAGAGCCACTCTGGTTAAGGCTTCCTCGGCTGCCTTTGCTATAATACTACTCACTCTCGCAAATACACAGAGCGGAACTGCAGGAATGACTTTACCAAATGAACTCTCTTTCATCAATGAAAAGAGTTCTAGTCTACTCGGTTCACTGTCAGACGTAGACATCGTTCCCAGAATTGCTGTTGTCAAACCCATCTTCACCTGCACTGCCTACTCAAATGCATTCTACACATTCTACAGGAATAACGGCCTCCGTCCTGAGCCCTTTATCACGTGGGACCTCAACTACCTCAATGTGACAGTGAAGGACGGTTGGGGTTGGAGTGGACGACTTCTCGAGTTTCTAAGTAGCATAGAGGCGGAACTTGCAGGCCTATCCCTAGGCCATAGCGTCGCCCTCCTAGACGAGATTGACGTTACAAGGGGGGCATTATTCAATGGAAACATGAGAGTCTATGATGTGGTGATACTTGGATTCACCGAGTACGTTACTCTAGAGGAGTACAACTACTACAGGAGATTCGTCAGAACTGGAGGTACCCTCATTATAATGGACGCATGCAACTTCCTAGCCGAGGTGAAATACTATCCCCCAAACTCGCTTGGAGAACCGGGCTATCTCAGTCTTGTCAAGGGCCATGGATGGGAATTCAACGGCACCCATGCTTGGAAATCGGTCTATCATAGATGGCCAGAGGAGAATAGGAACTGGATTGGTAGCAACTATTGGAAATGGTGGGGTGGCAAACGCTACGACTACCTCCAGGCCAATACATCTCATCCAATTAGCGCTCACATAAGAAACACCTACTCCCAAAACGCCATGACATTATACTACGCTCATGAGGAGAACCGGCTAGAGAACCGCACCGACACGGAGGTCATAGGGTACTGGCATTTCATCGATCCAAGTGAGGCTCCCGAAGACCCTGTTGTTGCGTACCAGCACAGGTATGGCAATGGAAGTGTCTTCCACTCAGGTATAATGGCAAGTGATGTTATTGACCGGGAGAAGTTCCTCCAAGCTTTCCTGGTGTGTGCGATAAGAATTGGGCTGACCGGGGAGGTTGGTGAGTGGTCCTTCTGGCAGGATTCATCATTCGAAGCAAGTGTTGAACTCTTCTTCGAGAATGGACCTATCGTGCCTCAGAACGGATGCCTCTCCGATAGTATCAGATTCGATGTGAACTTCAACACTGCGGTGATTGCGCGAAACGGAGAGCCATATCGTCTTGCTTCTGTAGAAGTTCGCATGAATCCCTTAGACTTTTTCCACCGTTCTCAAGCATTCACCGTAACTGGAAGTGCCGTGGACGATTACAATCTACAATGGCAAATCGTGGTGGACACTCTCAACTTGTCAGATACTGAATACGAGTTCCAAGTCTGCTGCAGATTTACGTCTCCCTACAACAGCACGCTGCACGTCGATTCAACTCTGGTGGTTCTTGTTCACAAGGTGATGAATGTGCCCGCTGAGCTGAGAACTGCACTCCTGGTTGGCACCACATCTCTGTGTATCATTATGGTACTGGCAAGCGGAACGGTGGTATGGCTTGGCAGGCGTCCTACAGGTTTGTCATAACAATTGGATTCTTGCCGCTTCTGCCTTCTCTTCTTCATACAAGAAACCACAGTTGAGATGAGTTGGAGGTCCAAGAAGTATAAAAGCAGAGATGCGACACTCGGTAGACACGGATACCTATATCCACATAGGAAGTGTTTGTTACAATGTTTAGAACCATAATGGCCTTAGTGATTGCACTTGTCGTTGCAATCGTAATCGGCGCATTCCAGATACTTGGCCTCGATATAGCCACGTTGCAGGCAGTCCTCCAAGGCGGAGACATCGTCGGGTTCGCGCAGGCGCAAGGTGCGCTTCTGTTCAGCGTGCTAATCTTTCCGTACACTTGGGCAATGAGTGGAGCTTATGCTCCCTTGGTAGCTCTGGGAGTCGCCGGCTTCATTGCCGGACTCATCTCGAAGAGCGGAGTCAGGATGCTCTTTGTATCACTGATATGCCTCGGCCTATTCTTTGTTGGTTACTGGGTGCTCTCCTTGGGTCTACCTGCTTCTGATGTAACCGCAATGGCCGCTCTGGCTCAAAGCATCGCAATTGATCTTGGAGTTTCATTCGCGCTGCTATTCGTCCCAGGCATTATTGGTGCTTCGCTCACTGCCGAAGAGTACTAGTCTTCGCAGACTACTGTGTTTTGGGGGACTAATCCCCCATTTCACGCTTTTTTTCTTGCCCCAATGACTGTGCCAGAGAAACCGATACACGTTCTAGAAACTCATCCAGATAGTTGGTGTGAACGAA
>JBHLOD010000362.1:0-2697 GCA_048940825.1 Promethearchaeota archaeon
AGCACGGTGATGTGTGCCAGTGTAAGATAAGGAGCTAGGTCGGGTAGCTGGCTTGTGAGCTGTGTTCTACGCTCAACTATTGTGAGGTAGAAGAAGTCAGTGGCATCCTCACACCAGCGAGAACCGCCATAGCTTATTGAAACATTGATTATGAAGGTGCCAGTCGATGGGAAGCTATCCGTTTCAAGCTCGAGTGTGTATGTACCGTCATTTTTGTCCGTGACTGTGTATTCGCCCGCCATCCCAATGACAGTCAGAGTACCGCCATCCATACCAGTGGTCGTGAAGTCATCTAGGTCAGTATACGCGAACAATAGTGTCAGGTTGTTGTTATACTGGACAGGAGTGTATGAGCCATGAGTGAGGGATGTGTAGCGTTCTCTTACAGTGATTGAGATGCTGACAGTACGATTCTGGTAGAATGGAGCTCCGGACCATATTACCTGAACATTGAAACTGTGAGTCCCTGGGGACAGGAATGAAGCAGTGTCTACCTCAATGAAGAATATCCGTGTGGCATCACCATCATAGTAAACTGTGAACGAATGGCTTGGAGTCGTGATTTGAAGGCTGCTGTTGTCAGGAATGTTGGTTGATGAAAGTACGTCCCGGTAGGTCAGGCTTAGGTTGACCATCTCATCATAGGCTGTCACAGGCAGTGGAGTGTAGTCAACAATGGTCTGGCGGTAGGTTGAGTGCACGGTTATGAGAAGAGTCTGATTCTCATAAAGCGGCATAGCGCCGTAGGTCCAGTTAATTGATACCCGGAGTTCACACGCGACTATACCGCTTAGGTATGTTGTACTAAACTCAATCCGGTACTCTCCAGGACTTCCGACCGGGTCAATCTCAGTTATGGTCATGTGGCCCTGTGTCAGAGCTTGACCGGCAGTCAGCACGTCTATGAAGAAGTGGACATTTCCTGCGTACGGCCCAGTACTGTTGACAACACCGGTGGAATCACCGACGTCATAGTAGACTACTGTGAAACTCAGATCTTCGCCATACGGTGTCATCACCGGGCTTTCTCCGATGAAGATGTCAGTCGGAGCACCAGTGATTCTGACCTGTGTGTTAATGAAACTGTCATAGTACTTCACCGTCGGACCAGTCCAGTTCACGACGATTGTCAGATCCTTCACATCAATTGACATCCACTGATTCGCTGGAATCAGAATCAGGTATTCACCTGGAATTGAGCCGTTCACAATCGAATAGCTAACGGACGGTAGCAGTGAGCTTGTTACGCTCATTTGGACATTGTACCCGACGACTGAACCATTCTCGATTCCAACACTGGCATCAACGTCGAAGTAGGATACGTAGACCGCCACATCACCAGTATATGGTGTTGGGTTGATGGGGTTGACAAGGAAGAATGAAGTGAGGTGAGTTCTCAAAACCACAGTCACTGTAAATGTATGGTTCTGCGCTCCATAGGTTTCTACAAGGAAGTTGACTCGATACGCCGCCAAGACATCTAGGTCCTCGGAGTAGATAGTGACTTCATAGAGCCCAGGAGCCGTCTGAACAACTGTGTAGTTTTGATCACCAGATGAATGGATGTCTGACCAATTGCATCTTATGGCGCTCTCTGCACCATTGATCGGGAGACCATGGTCAGTATCGGTGTATGTAATGGTGAAAGAGGTCGTGTACCCCACAGGGAGCGACAATTGGCTGGTTGACGGGATTGCGGACGTGAACAGCTCTCTTACCTGAACTGAGAGTAGAATGACACGCGACTCGAAGAAGTCCTTGCTTGCCGTGATTTCTACATTGTAGATGTCGAGTGCTACGGCATCAGTTTCAAGGCTCAACGAATAGAATCCTGGACTTCCGCCAACTGGTGTAACAGTATAGTCATCCAAGCTCCAATTGGCAATGATTGCGGCTCCTGTAATTGGTTGAGAGTTTTGATCCTCAAAGTAGACTTCTAGATCTGCGTTATAGCCTCTCGGAACATCCACGCCTGGAGCATCTGAAGAGAGAAGCTCGGTTGTGTAGACTACATTGAGTGTGAAGGTCCTAGACAGTGAATCGTAGAAAGCAAGATCCCACTGTAGATCTATGTCATACTGTCCGTTCGATGGTAGACTATTCGTATCTAGAGTGATACTGTATTCTCCAGTACCCAAGTCACTTAGACTCCCATCCGGTCCGGCCCATGTGTAGTCCATTGATCCGCCTGCCAGGAGATCGCCATTGTCAGTGTCGTTGACTCGAAACTGGAGTAGCACCAATTCGCCGTAAGTGACATTCTTGGTCCAAGTTGACCCAGATCCTAAGGGGTACTTGACTCCCATCTGGGCACCGTGCTCGATTTCGAAGACTCTTGAAAAGAAGCCCACGTTGTGCACCGCTCCGCCAGACACCAAGTCTGCTACGTATGCCTGCACCTGCCAAGATCCGACCGAGGCATTGTACGCATCAAGATTGACGAACCCAGTCACTGCAAAGCCTGAGGCGTCTACCGTCGCTTGGAGTTGATGCCACACTCCACCGCTCGAATCGTAAACCGTGAAATTCACAAGGTCATTTTGGTAGGAGGAAGACAAGGTAGCTCTGAACCTAGTGTCTTCGTTTGCCCTAAACTCTCGAGTGCTGACCCACTGACCTAGACCTGAGTCCCAGACCTCGACGTTTGACACAATGTTGGGCGAGAATCCCTTCAATAACCAAAAGCCATTCTGTTCA
>JBHLOD010000363.1:0-2690 GCA_048940825.1 Promethearchaeota archaeon
GAGGAGCCTTCAGTTGAGTTTGCTGGCTACCACCTAGAACACCCTCTTCTGGCCAGTCCGGTTGTCACTTTGAAGACCAAGAAGCGCGTGGCCACCGTGGTGCTTCGTGAGGCCCTTGAGAAGATACTTGCTAGAACCGAGGAGTTCCGCAAGGGCTTCAGTCAGACTCTATCAGATCACAGCATTGGCTAGACTCAGTGAGGACAAGACCGTCAGTCTGGTGACTGATTATGTGGAAGTTTGTCAAGAAGTATCACAGTATTGCAGAAATAATGCGTGACAAGGGCTTGGCAAAGGTTGGTGATGGCCTAGTCAATCTCTGCTACTCCCTTGCAAAGTCCGAGGTTCTTGGAGAGGCTACTGGCGAGAAGGTGCGGGACAGTGTACTTGCACGTGCACTACGTGCTACTCCCATCTATAGTCACATCTCTCGAAGGACTGATTCCGGAGCCGCCGCTGATGCATTTGAGGCAATTGTAGCGTACTTGTGGCTGACCGAAAGAACAACTACAGAAGACCTAGTTTCCTCTCTTGTGGAGAGATTGGACATTCATCCCGAGATGAACAGGAAGCAGGAGGGTGAGGCAGCTGTTGGGGCTTTCCAGAACGTTCTGGAAGGTCTAATTGACCTTCTTCCTGGCTCATAAGAAGGGTCTATTGTACCGGTAAGGACTGGCTGCTGTTCAGCAAGCCTTAATTTGAGAGAGATTAGCAGATTCGAGAATCCCGGGGTAATGTGAAATGGAATTCTGCGACAAATGTGGTGCAATGATGATACCATCATCAGAGGAAGACGGCGCCCGTTTCCTAAAATGCAGAAGCTGTGGTCACAAGAAGAAGCTGAAGGGCAAACTCACGGTTTCCCATAGAATTGAGAAGACGCCCCGTGACAAGATAGTCGTGGTAGAGGATGACTCAATTCCTATGCCCGTTACAAAAGCTATCTGTCCAAAATGCGGAAACAATGATGCATACTACTGGACGGTTCAGACTCGACGGGGAGACGAAGGTGCAACCGAGTTTTACAGATGTACGGAGTGCAAGCACACTTGGCGAAACTATGGTGGCTAGATTCTTTGAGCGGTAGAGGCACGCCAGCGAGACTAACACATTTAAGACTCGGACATGTTGCCACTACAGGACTTAATATCGGACTCCGTCCGAATTAGACTTGATGGTGCGTTCAGCTTGACTGAGGAAAGGAAGTACCCGCGCAGAAAACCTGCAAAGCTTACAACCATTCGTGATATCTCTCCAGATGTGGATACCCCTGTGAGAATAATGGCTATCGTGGTTGAGTCAAAACCCGGAGTCGCACTAGTTCAAGATCGCTATGAAGATGATGTGGAGAATGCCGGGACTATTGTGGTCAGTGTGGAAGGAACACTCGACGTGGGCGAAACATATGTCCTTTTAGGTGAGGTGACAGAGAAGTCTGGCCCCGATGGCAACGAGCTTCGGTTGGCAGTCTCACTAGCTCATAAGATTTCGGGCCTCGATGTCAAGCTTTACAAACAGGTAGTGGAGATGGAGAGTACGATAGTTCAAGCACTGATTAGATGATGGAGGAGAAGCTGAGATGTTTCATGCAACACTTGACAGTACTAGCACGTGGAAGCAAATCGTAGATGCCCTGGCAACGCTTCTCACAGAGGTTCATTTCGTGGTATCTGAAACCGGAATCTCGCTTCGACAGCTAGACTCGTCGAAAGCCGCGATGGTTGACCTGGTTCTACCTGCAGGCGTATTTCAAGAATACAGCTGTGACGGAGAACACGACATATGCCTTGGAGTTGATGAACTCAATAAAGTGAGCAAGCGAATGGCCGGAGACGATCGTCTCGAGTTCAATCTCGATGCCGAGGCCAGACGATTCGAGATTAAGATGATAGGTCAGGCACAACGTCAGTTCAAGCTCCAACTTCTAACACCGCATGATGAGAGAACCAAGAAGCCTACTCTTGCATTTGAGGCCAAGGCTGAGATGTTCGCTGATGCATTCAAACAAGCCGTGAAGGACATCGGTGTAGTTTCCAGCCACATACGAATATCTGCAAGCGGCAAGACGCTGTCTTTCACAGGTGAGGGAGATACAGGAGAAGCCGAGGTTTCATTGAAAGCGTCTGGAGATGACTCGGCAGTGTTTCATATGGAATCGAAGGGCAAGCCGACTGCTATGTATGCATTGAACTATCTCTCTGAGATTGCAAAGGCGATGTCGACTGACAGCCTGACGGTTCAGTTCAGTGCCAACAAACCGATGCTACTCGAGTTTCCGATAGCTGAAGTCGGGAGCATCAGCTTCACATTAGCTCCACGGGTTGAACGGAGATCAATATGATCTATGGCTGCTACAGTATGATGGGAACGCTCTCGAGAGAAGAACTTTCCCAGTCACCAAGACATACCTCTCCAAGACACATCACGACAGCAAGAGAGGTTTCTTGAGGGAGATGAAAGAGATGCCGGTTCAAGCTCGGGAAACTGTGAAGAAGTTCCTAAGACTCACTTTTCACAACTACTATCGTTCGAACAGGGAGAAAGTTGACGAGCCCATCCGAGTTGACTCTCGGGAGTTTGCCGCACAAGACTGGGAAATCAATTGGCAGTGTGGACCAGAGATTGAAGAAGGAGAGGTTACCAAGCCGAGTTGTGGTCACTCAGGCAAATCATTCTTGAAGATCACATCA
>JBHLOD010000364.1:0-2669 GCA_048940825.1 Promethearchaeota archaeon
AGCAAAAGGGAGCTTACAGTTTTTTTGGCCCGAATCATGTTCCCCTTCCTCCTACTGGTCTCGGTGTCCGCGCTCGTCATGGGTTTCCTGAACGCTCGGAGGAAGTTTTTCGTACCCGCCATGGCTTCATCGTTGTTCAACATCGGCTCTCTCGTCATTGGACTCGCCGGATACGTCCTGGCGCCGCGGATTGGATTTCACCCAACCGTCGGAATGGCGGTTGGTGTAGTGGCGGGGGGGGCGCTCCAGTTGCTATGGCAACTGCCGGCGCTATACAAAGAAAAATACCGATACCGCTTCACTTTGTCCTTTCGGGACCCGAAAGTGGCGAAGATCGTCCGACTGTTCGGTCCGGGAGCCCTCGTTGCGGCGACGGTTCAAGTCAACGTATTCATCAATTCCATTTTTGCATCGATGGGATCGGGGTGGCTTACCTGGATCAACCAGGCGTTCCGTCTGGTGCACCTTCCGGTCGGACTCATCGGTGTCGCCGTATCCGTGGCCACGTTGCCCGCTCTCAGCCGCTCGACCGCGGCGGGAGACAAGGAGGCTTTCCGGAATACGTTCTCGTATGCTATTCGCCTCGTCATCTTGTTCACCGTGCCCGCCATGGTAGGTCTCATCGTTCTTGCGCAGCCCATTGTGCGTCTCATCTACGAGAGGGGACGATTCAGTCCATACGATTCGGAGAAGGTGGCGGCGGCGCTCGTTTTTTTCGCTTTGGGACTCGCCAGCTACGCCTTGATCAAGATCGTGACGGATGGATTCTACGCCATCCAAGATCTTCGGGCGCCGTTACTCGTGAGCATCGTGACCATGCTGTCGAACGCGGGCCTGAACTACCTATTCGTGTCGGTCGTCGGGTTGGACCATCGTGGGCTCGCTCTCGCTACTTCGTGTACGATTACATTGTCGTTCATCGTATTGTGGTTATTGTTGCGACGTCGAAGCGGCCTGAAGGGACTCGGGGGACGCTCGGCCGCTGTCATGTTGGTCAAGATGATAGTAGCATCTGCGGTCATGGGGCTCTTTGCGATCCTGGTCAGCCGGAGTGTGGACCACTGGTTCGGCCACGCGTCGACTCTGACCCGATTACTTCAAGTGAGTGCATCCATTGCAGTCGCTCTAGCGGTACTTTACACCGCCTGCCGGTTGTTGAAAGTGCGCGAACTGGACCGAGCCTTACGCGTCTTTCTTCCGGCGGGTCTTGGGTGGAGGTGACATGCGATCTCGTTGGTGTTGGCTGGTTCTGCTGGTATGTTTCCTGTCTTCAAGTCGGCTCTATGGTCAAATCATCGGTCTGGGCGAGGGAAATAGAGTGGAGTTCGAGGTGCGTCGCTGGCGCCCCGGTTTGCGCTCCGAGCTCGCAGTTGCAGGTCCTTTGTTCGATCTCAAAAGTGACCTCGGAGTGGAAGACTCGAGAAATCAAGAGTACCGGGGCTATATTCGGTTTGGACGGTGGCTGAAGGTGCATGCCTCCACGTTCAAGTTCAACTTCCGGGGATTGAGCACATTGGAGCGAGACATTACCTTTTCCGATGCAACGTTTTTGGAAGGTACCGAGGTCTCGACCGTGATGACCTTGCAGCACATCAAGGGTGGAGTCGAGGTGGACATCCTTGCTCTTCGGGAAGGATTCTTGGCCGTCGTGGTGGATTACTCGGACTTCAAGGCCAAGCCCGTCAACTTGTCGAGCGCTGATAGCTCAGCGGAGGAAACGCTCGAGATGGCACTGCCTACATTGGGGCTCAGGGGGAGGATCTATCTCACCCCGGCATTGGCTCTCACGGCGGAAGCCACTGGTATGAAAAGAGAAAGCACCGGAGTTATAACGGATTTCGAAG
Organism: Promethearchaeota archaeon; assembly: GCA_048940825.1. Classification (GTDB taxonomy): domain Archaea; phylum Asgardarchaeota; class Thorarchaeia; order Thorarchaeales; family Thorarchaeaceae; genus SMTZ1-83. The sequence goes on from JBHLOD010000364.1 coordinate 1,845, forward strand.
GTGTCGTTACCTACAACCTCAGCCGTAATATTGGTGTCTCGGTGGGTTACCGGAACTTCTATGCCAAGTGGCTGAAACAGGGGCGCGCCGTCTTCCGTATGGAAGGCTACTTCTTTTCGGGGACCGTTCGTTTCTAGGTCGCCGCATGACGGTGGAATTTCTACACTATCTGGAGGTGGAGAAAGGTCTCTCCGCGAACACGCTCTCCGCCTACCGGAGGGACATTCAGAAGTTGGAGAAATTCGCCCGCAGTCGTAAGAAGAAGCTCGAGATCCTCGGGCCCTCCGACATCCGTGATTTCTTGCGCGATCTCCACCGTCGGGGTCTCTCACACCGTTCCATCGCTCGGATCTTGTCTGCGGTCAGGGGGCTCTATCGTTTCGCCGCCGCCGAAGGACGGATCGCGACGGATCCGACCGAGCAAATTGAGTCGGCTCGCATTCCTCGGGGCCTTCCTCGGTATTTGTCCTTCGATGATGTGGATAGTCTGCTGGCTGCGCCGGACGCGTCGACGCCCGAGGGACTGCGCGACAAGACGATGCTCGAGACTCTGTATGCAACCGGACTTCGTGTGTCCGAGTTGATCCGTCTGCGGATCGAAGACGTACATCTCGATGCCAGATATCTTCTGTGCGAGGGGAAGGGAAGGAAGGAGAGGATCGTTCCTCTGGGCCGTTCGGCTTCTCGGTGGATCCAGGACTATCTGTCCAAGGCGCGACCCGAGCTCGCCAAGGGCGGAAGCTCGTGGCTCTTTTTGAGTCGCCGAGGCGGTCCAATGACACGTCAGCGATTTTGGCAGATCATCAAGGCTTGCGGTCGCCGAGC
>JBHLOD010000365.1:0-2668 GCA_048940825.1 Promethearchaeota archaeon
AGACATAGTCAGTAGTCAAGGAGAAACCCCCCACAGAATCATTAACTATTGTGAATAATCCTGTTATAGGCTTTACTGTATGAGCCAGTTGCTATCGTAGGAGCCGCGCTAGTCAGATTGGATAACGTTGTGAAACGCCTTCCTGCTATCCAACGGAAACAGATCACCAAGCGCACAGGGATTCCGGACCAGGATGAAATACTCAAAGACTGAGAGCTTGTGGTTTTGAAACAATGCTTCCCGAGATTACAGTTCCCTGTTCAATCATGCACAGAGAGGATGATAGTTTCGCACCGACTGAAGGAGTCCGCCAAGTAGTGAAGTCATCCGGGGTCCTGTTGATCTAGATATGGTTCCCAAAGGGGATCATATGTGTTCAGATAAGTTGATGGACCGAGGTCTTCCTATGATAATGGTTTGGTTTCTGGAGAAGCTTTGAGCATGTCTGACCTAGGTCCCTTCGATTTGTACCCCATGTTATACTCCATCAGAGAATCAACCTAGATTCATCAAGTAGTCAAAGACAGTAGCAGCAAAGCATCTGGACTTGAAGTTTACATACAAGAAGAAGAAGAGGAGCTGGTATAGAACCAGCTCATTTGATTGATATTCATTTCATGCTCTTGACCCATTCATAGACGGGTGCACATAGCTCTTTCATGCGCTCCTTCTCCTCGTTCATGGGTCCAGGCATCCAGCCATCTGCTGGTTCGAAGTGCCAGTCTGTGACGGTGCCTTGTCTTTCATTCTTTGGCTTCCAGACCACCTTCACTGGCATACCAAACTCAGCATCCCAAGGATCGATTCCGCGAAGTTCATTCGCAATTGCAGTCTTGCATCCATCAACTATGACGTAGGCCAAGACGAAGGGAAGACGCTTCAGAGAACTCTTTCCCGACCACCCAGCGATTGTAAATGTATGAACAATTCCTTCCTGCTTCAACTGAATCCATTCAGTCTTTTCGAGATTGTCGTCGAGGTTCCAGCAATTGACTCTCGGGGGGAAGAACTTGTCGCCGCACTTCGGACATTTGGTGGCCCAGAACTCGCCATCAACAAAGCCCTTGCCTAGCTTTGAGACCTCTGCGTATTTCCAGTAATAGAGTTGGTCATAGTGTAGATAGACCTTGAACTGCTCTTCCTTTGAGTCCCAGTCATAGCCCATAAAACCGATACCGGTTTCCTTGACATCGCCGCGGAACTCATCGGAGTGTTTGTCATCCCACTCCACATCAGTATGACCTGGAATCTTGTGCATTCTCTTGTCCTTGGTCATCTCTATGGCCTCCTCAGAATGAAGTTCGATATACTGGTTCCAGTACCTGCATGGCTGTTGACAAGACCGGTGTTTGCATCTTTCACATAGGTCTTGGAACTCAAGTGCTTCTTTGGTGCGGTGTCATTCAGATGATACATGCACTCAACCGCGGACATGATACCTGTAGCACCCACGGGATGGCCGTATCCCATAAGACCTCCACCGATGTTAGTGGGGACTTCGCCGTCAAGGAAAGTCTGTTTGTCACGGATGAAATCCTTCATGTTGTCCTTGTCGCACCAATGTAGTGCCTTGTAAATCTGGACTTCGGAGGAGCTAAAGGCATCGTGGATCTCAGCTACATCGAGCTCCTTTGCGGATTTCTTGTATTCGATACCGGCCATATCGTATGCAACCTCTCCCGACCTTCGACAGGCTGCAAACTCAGTCATGTCTGGATACCCCTTTCCGTACATCTTATTCCAGTTTGGAAAGTCAATACGGTCTCCAGCACGAATCGTGCAGCTACTAAGGCCAGCCCCATCGATGACAACATAGTTGTTCGGAGCATGCTTCTTCGCCCATTCCTCACTTGTAATCAATGCAAATGCCCCACCTCGACTCATGAGGCAACAATCAAGTCGCTTCAACGGGTAGCTAATGAGACGGCTCTCCATCACATCTTCGATAGTCAGGATCTTCTTATGGTAACGAGACTTCGGATTGGTGTAGTCACTCCGGTACCACTGAGACTTCTCATTGTCCGCTGCGTAGTTCCTGTTCTTCATCGCAGCATAGGCGAAGTCTTCTTCTGTGAGACCGTTCTCCTTCATGAATTTGTAGGCCATTGCAGCGTAGTAAATTGGATAGATTCCGCCGGCCAGAGCCTCATAACGTGTGTCGGATGCCAGGGCAATGAACTCTGAGCCCTGCGACTGGGTGACGTTGTCCATTGTTTCCCAGCCCGCCACTCCAACAACATCGAAGAGGCCAGACTTCACGGCGAGGAAGGCACCGTAGAGGGCAGACCCTCCAGTGTTTCCTCCGTTCTCAATTCGCACGTGCGGAAGTCCGACTAGTCCCAGGTGGTCGTGAACAATCCATTCCGGACAGAGCTGCTTGCCAAAGTGAACCGAAAAATGAGAATAGACCATAAACTCTAGGTCCTGTAGATGGAAATCGGGTACATCTCCCTGAGTTTCCACGATTGCGTTGGCGATCATCCCTTCCGGGGTTATATGCATGGGATAGTCGAAAGGCGTCACCGCACCACCTGCGATACAGACTTTTCGACTCATTTGAATCACTGAATCCTCTCTCTCCCACCTGTGTTGGTGGTCGAATTCTGCGGCAATCCGACTAGTTCAGGTACTTAACAGCTTCGGCAGCTCATGAACCTCAAACAGAGGA
>JBHLOD010000366.1:0-2667 GCA_048940825.1 Promethearchaeota archaeon
TAATCACTTTCTATGAGATGTTGGATTCGAACATTCGAACGAAATTCAACTTCAGCATATCTCAGGATGGTTCCACATTCGAGCAAGTGTCTTCAGCAAGGTACACATACTTGTTCAACAAGCTATTCATCGATGTTGACGACGCCCTCAGTCGGAGGAAATGGGATTGGTTTAGATACGCGAAGTTGACAGTCTTTGACGGTGCAGATTACTCAGTCAATTCTATCGAACTAAGTTATATCTATAACCTGATAACAGATGCTCTGTCTGTTTGCATAGCCCCCCTCCGCTTGGACGGCGATGCATATCTGACACGTTCGCATGAGCCGAATAGAATCCTCGTCGGCGCTGTGAATGGCGAGTTTGTTTCAGTAGGATGGAACGAAGGTGAGAGCCGATACGAGATTCTCTGGGAATCCGGACCTAATGATTTCTACAACCTGGGTACCAACATTTGGGACATCGAGTTTATCTCTGAGGTTGCCAAAGTAGGGCCCTCGTTCCCGATCTGGAGAATACTTGAACCGCCATATCCTGACCTCCCGTTCCTACCATTGACTATGTCAGACCCTGGTTTCTCATACAACTCCTGGACTTACGCACAACTCCAGCCGTTTATGTCAGGTCTAGGTCAGTACATTGTTGGTACAAAGGGAGGTGGAGGTATCTACTTTAACTATCCGACCGGGTCAGAGGTTACAGACGTCGACTTTGCAGCCATGGTTGCTCCCATAAATCCAACCTTGGCAATAGGCGGCCCGTGGGACGTTTCCGCTGAGGCTCCTTGGTTTGCAAACTTCGATGGGACTTTTCACAATGAGATAAGTGGCTATCCATTCATCGTCTGTGGGATGCTGAAGCCCGAACTCGACCCGTTTGATGTGACGGACCCAGAGGAGAGGGGTAAGGTACTTTTCTTCTACCGGTCAGTTGTTTCACCGTACCCATACGAGAACCACTTCTCACTCGGATTCGTTGACACCACTGGCGAACTTGTCCAGCTTGTGGGAGTGGCTCAGACGACTCCTCGTATGGACTTTGAGGACGTCGACGGAGACAAGGACTTGGATATGATTATCTCCACAGGAGAGGTGTATCTGGCCAAGAACACATTCTCTGAACTTGGGGTGACGAATTTCACACTGGTTAGGGGCTACTTTGATGAAGTGAACGAGTATGAAACTAGCTACATCTGGGGACAGCCCGATTTGGTTGATGTCGACGAAGATGGTGACTTCGACCTCATTATGAACTATGCTGACAAGGATGGCGCTACATGCTTCATCAACAGAGGGTCAAACGACAATCCTACGTGGGAACAAGAGAAGCGTATATTCTCTAACCCGGGGCTCACCACCAATCTGAAGTATTTGGGTTACAAGGATATCAGGCTCGTACCGAATACTGATGAATACACGCTCGGATACTACGATGACTTCTTTGACATTGAAGTGAAGGGCAACTTCACTCTAACAGGCATCAACCCAGATACTTGGAAGATGGTTCTTGCTGAGCCTCTCTACGATGCAATTGATAGCTATTTGGTTGCCACCTATCCTGAGGCACTCAGAATCGACTTCAGCCTCATGAACAGCACTGCTTTCAAGAACGCAGGTTTCCATATCCATGAGGCTTGGAGCAATGATGACGACCTAGAGCAATGGACTCTTTCAATTGCTTCAGGAGACATTGACAATGACGGCAAGGGTGAGATGATAGTCGGTGACTATGACTCGAATGTATACGTGTTTGAACATATGACAAACAACACATACAAGAGAATGTTCCGTTCCTTCGACCTGAACCACACTGAGAAGAGTTCTGTGAGCCCATATCTCTATGAGGAGTTAGAGGGCATTAGTGGTGATTTCAATAGACGGATTTGGGACCACGCCAAGCATCTGGTTGCAGATGTAGACCTCGACCAGGACGGTCTCAAGGAGCTGATTGTGGCGGCCAACCTCCAAGTATACGTATTCGAGGAGCTAGGTCTAACAGGTGGAGATGCTCTAGGATTTGCTTATTCAATCGACATCCGTGATTCGGTGTTCAACCTGACCGCTGAGTGGGACCACGTGACCGAGGTGACCGCCATCGCAGCAGGTGACGACATAGACTATGATGGTAGGTTGGAAGTAGCAGTTGCGGCTGGCCCGTTCCTGTTTATCTACAATGTTCCACAAGATTCCTGGATTGGGACTCAAGAGAACGATTTCTTCATGACGAGTCCCGCACTCGATGGCAGATACATGCTACTTGGCAATGCCCTCGCTGACCCCACAGGTGTATTGGACTACGAGCACGCTTGGATTGATGCCATACTGATGTGTGATACAGATCAGGATGGATATCGAGAACTGATAATCGGAGGTACACTGGACACCAGATACTCGCGTCAACATGGCTTTGTCAACATCTATGAGTGTAAGGGTGGAACCTTCAGCTGGTCTTGGACTGCTCCATGGGAGTTGATATTCTGGAACCCTGTTAGTTGCCTTGCCCTTGATGACCAAGACTATGATGGCGCCCAGGAGATCATCATCGGACACAGTCATGGTTTTGACATGTGGGAATGGATACCGGGGACCGATTCGCAGTACAAGAAAGTCGAGTTTGTCACCGCTTCTCCCAACTATCCCTTGGTACAGCTTGATACAATTAGGAGTA
>JBHLOD010000367.1:0-2664 GCA_048940825.1 Promethearchaeota archaeon
TGATACAGCTACCATCACCGAGCTCATCTACCATTTGTGCAAATCGGCCCGCCCCTGCGATACCGTCCATCCACCAACCCAATTCTGTGAATATTGGTTTCCAAGGTTCGGATGAGAATATCACATCCTTGCCCTCCTCAGTGACTAGGAACTCCTGCATCGACCCAAGTGGCTTTCGGACAACAGACCCTCCTACAGAACTGACGACCTCATCAATCACACTGGAGGTATCTATTGAGGTGAGAACTATCCCCCCGCCATTTCTCTCAACTTCATCCCTTGCAAACACAGCAATCACACGATTCTGATCAATGAACTCACCAGCTTCATCAATCACAGCTAGTCTGTCACCATCACCATCATGACACATAGTCACAGCGAAGTCAGACTCTTTGGCCATCTTCATCGCATCGCCTAGGTTTCTTGGTGATGGTTCAGGAGGTCGGCCTGGAAAATGACCATCCTGATGAGAGTTCATTGTTGCTACAGAGAACCCAAGGTCAGCAAGAAGCTCAGGTGTATAGTCTGTTGCTGCACCATTTGCCAAGTCCAGCAAGACCTTCACTCCTTCACTCAGTCCTCCTCTGTTTGAGAGGAACTCTTTCACCCTAGACAAGTAGTCAATCCTGATATCTTTCTTAGAGATCTGTCCGATTTTCTCCCAAGATGCAACAGTGTAGCTCCTGTTGTGCACGGAATGCTCCAAGAACTCCTCTTCAGATCTGATGAATTCCCGCCCTGACTTGAAGAACTTAAAACCGTTGTCTGTGGGCGGGTTATGACTTGCAGTGATAAGCACAGACGCAGAAATCCCCGGGAGACTACTGTGATAGCCGACGGCTGGCATTGGTGCTATCCCAAGGTCTATCACATCCACACCGGTAGATATCAACCCGGAAACAAAGGCATTCTTCAGCATCTCTCTAGAAGTTCTAGCATCGACACCAACGCCTACACTGCCAGTACCTTCTAGATGCGTTCCGAGCGCTCGACTTAGGCCAAGAGCCAAGTCCACAGTCACTTTGTCTGCGATTGCTCCACGGATTCCACTCGTACCAAACAACTTCTGACTCAAAAGAACACTTCCTAACTTTGTGGCAGCGCCAAATCGACGATATCCTTGGCCGCTTCTCCTATTCTCAAGAGACTGTCAATGACGAAGAGTTCTGTGTGGGGTTCACCATTGGACTTGGACAGAACGTATTGTCTGGCCTTGCCTATGTCGTCAATTAGCTCTCTCTCCGCCGTGATTACCGACACGACTTTCTCAGAGTCGAATTTGAAGAGGTTCTCAACAGACTTGGACAGCATATCTTTCACTTTGTCTGCTATCGACTCCATCTTCTTTGTGAAACTCGCAGCAGGCGCCTTGTCAGTTCGCTCAGCGATATCCACCGATCGGTCTGCTATCCTCTCGATATACTGCGCCGCGAGACGAAGGTCAAGTGCCTCCACAGGTGCGATACTCATCATCTCAGACATCCGAGGATACTGAATGGCAGAGCGAAGCTCTCGTACAATCAGGAAGAAAAGCCTGTCGACCTCTTCATCACGCTGAATGACATCCTCAGCAACATCTTGTGCTCCGTCGAAATAGGCCGCGAGCGCGTCATTAAGCATCCTTGAGGCAATCAGGTTCATTCTCTTCATTGCCTTCCTTACTGGTAGTGTCGATGGATCTACCAAACATCTAACCACAATCTCGTGTCCATCATCGTGAGCTATCTCGTCAGTAATCTCAAGCGCAACGAATCTACCGATTATCTTCTTCAATTCGAGTCTCTGGCTACCCGTTATTGGCTCTCCACTTACTATCCGAATCTCATCGAAACCCAGCAGGTACTTGCTGGTAATCTCCCATCGAAGGTTGGCCTCAATCTGAACTGTGGTAGTCCGGGGCTCTCCTGCTTTCGGAAGTCTCGGATCTACAATCAGACAGCCGTCTTCACGTTCAGCAACAACAACGGTGTCTCCCTTGCCAAGTTCTTGCCTCAGAACCCAGTCCTTGGGGAGTATTATCAAGAACGAGCTACCTTCCTCTCCGCCAGTCTGCTGCAGTTTCCTGTACGTGACCATTCTCTCCACCCAGGTTAGATGGCGCCAAATCATCGTTGAAATGCCCGCTTATTACACTTCCCGCATCTATTTCCATCCACAATCCGACAACACTCTGAGGTTTAGCCCAGTTCTTCAAATCACGAATTTGGGCGATGTTTAAATCAGAATACTACGACAGCGGCAGCGGTTGCCATTGACACAAGCTGACCGTCGAGCATTATTGAAGAGGCTGATAAAATCAGGCATTCAGATATCTCCCGATGCACTTGACTTTCTTCTGGGTCTGGATTCACCCATGTCAGTTGTGGACTCTTTGGTAGGTCAGCGCAAGGCATCAACACATCCATCAGTCCTATCTCGCGAATATATCGCAGAGTGGCTTACTGGAGGGAATGAGAAGAAACATTCAACGCCTACTGCGACCCACATCGAGTCATTCTCCGAAGAAACCGAGATCGAGCCCGAATCCGCACCCCCTCAGGTGGACGCTGGCTCACTGATTAGAATCCTGAAGAATCCGACGTACAACGCTGTAGGCTCCAAGGGAACCGTTGAGGATTTCCTAGCTCTATTCAGAGACAGGTTCCATCGTATCAAGCGAATGTA
>JBHLOD010000368.1:0-2664 GCA_048940825.1 Promethearchaeota archaeon
TGCCATGAACTGGGACATGTTCTGGGACTCCGTCATTGCGCCAATTACTGTGTCATGCAGTTCTCTAACTCTCTTGCCGACACCGATGACAAGCCGGAGTCTTTCTGCACCGACTGTCGTCGGAAGCTGGAGTAGCCCCTAGATGTTCGCTCGATTCAAGCCCTAGTCTAGCTTCTCTCCTTGCGCTCGCGATCGTACGACTCCCAGCTATCAGCAGCTGAGGCGGCTCCTCTTGACCTGAGCTCTGTTAGAACATACTCACGAATCTCAGTGCTCGCCATAGTTTCCTCAGTACGAGAAGAGAGGGAACTGGCTATCTCCCTAGCGACCTCGTAAGAGGCCCCACTCTTGACAGCGCTGACAACCACCTTCTCAGGCATGAATACCTCAGTTGAACCATCTCGTTTCTTGACTTCCACATTCTCACCTCCCAAAAGGACAATTGATGTTCTCTCCAAATCTGATAAGTTTGGCGTATTCTATGTGCTGTGCTAAATGAATGGATTCTCGAACTGATACGAAGTAGTCCTCAACACATCACTATGGATTATTCCGGGGCCTTCAAACTCCTGATATACTTCAGAGCACGCATCAATCAGAACATGGGCGAATATTACTATAAAGTATTTAATATTAGGTTCTATTAGATTGCTGGTATAGGGATGCTGCCTTCACTTGGAATAATCGTCTTCATTGTAATAATAGCAGCCGCGTTACCAATTGTCTTCCCTTCTCTCCTAGCAGGATGCATAACATTCTTCGTAGGCTTGAAGCCAGAGGACCATGGAGGATGGCTCTACTACGGTGAAATCCTAATCAAGATGAACAAACACATCGAAGCACTTGACGCATACGAAACCGCCGCCAAATTGCGCCCGGACATATCCGAGATATGGGTAAGACTTGGGAATCTCCGTTGGGACCTGGGAGACTTTCAAGGGGCGAACCAAGCCTTTCGAACGGCTGGTATGCCCTAGACGCCATAGGGACAGATCTTGGAACAGGAGCGGCTGTGTCGACTACTCAATATACTATCTCAGGGCGCATCTTCACTTTCCCATCTTCAATGGGGACTCCCTCTTCCGCACAGCTACTTCTTCTGCCGCTTGCTCTCATTGAATCTCCCCCGAAGCTGCCATCTGCTCTGACAACTCGATGGCACGGCACTACTGGATAGAGCGGGTTCTTGCGCAATGTACTAGCGACCGCACGGACAGCTCTTGGTCGCCCAATCTTCTTGGCTATCCTTCCGTATGTACTGACCATTCCACGAGGAATCTTGAAGGTAGCCACATACACATCCTTCTCAAACTCGCTACGACCGGCGAGTGCCTTTCTGACGTCAGCCTCTGTTTTGATCTTGCTCTTGTCGATCATAGCATGCACCACGACGGGACACAATATAGGCTATTCCAATGACGCCAAATCTTCGGTCAACTTTGCTGGATAGTCGCGTCTGCTCTCAAGCATTCTAAGAGCAAGTACCGAAATCCAGACAACAGCCAAGACAATGAGCGCAGACAGGTCGTTGGTTGTCTTGTAGAGATAGATGTTAGCAATGAAGAGAGACTGGTGTGCGAACATGGCAGTCAGTATATTGCGCTTCGATAGGTTGAACAATGAGTCGATTGCAAATGAATGGCCCAGCATTGAAAGGTAGCTGATGGGGGTGGGGTAGAAACCCCAGTACAAGTTTGACATTTGGTGCCACAGCCACCAATAGGATCCCAGCAAAAGACTGCCTATCTCACGACCAAACCTCGACTGTAGCTTTGGCAATGCAAATCACGCATTTACGCAGGTGATTTGCTGCTCTAGCAGGTGGCCGAAGCTAAGAATATCAAGATTGTGATGGGTCCGTTCCTGCTCGGTCTTCCGATACTCAAAGGAGCAGCGCAGAGAATTCTTCGACTTCTTTCACAAATAGCTCTGGATTTTGGGAGTGGATTACATGATCAGAGTCAATCCTCTTGAAGTGCATTTCAGGGGCAATCTCCCGGGCTCTTGCTGCATCATTGTCATCCATGGCCCCGACCAGACCGTAATCTGAATGCCTCAACCAGTTTGCGTGGAGCAGAATCATGGGACATTTAGCGCGTTTCAAAGCGTCAGCATGATTCAGACCGTCATAAACACGACCGTCAAGGAAGGCTTGTGAGAAATCAGTATCGAAGTTTACCAAGGCGTCAGTAATCCTACCGAATCTTCCTGGTAGAGATGGATTACCCGCCCGAAGCTTCTGAGAAGCACGAATCATGAAAGCGAATAGGTAAGCAGCTGATCTCGGCACTCCTCGGAACTTTCCACCCTCCACCGGTCTCTTGATCTTCATGAAGGTTCTAGCAAGTCCACGAATGCTTCTCGATTCAGTGAGCTCCTTGCTCATTTCCACAGTGATCTCCAAGATCCTGTAGACATAGCTGTCCTCTTTGATCCGCGGCCATTCTGCAGAGAAGAGCGGTGGATCCTCCATAATGATTCCACGAACAAGGTCTGGTCGGTTTGCGGCCAGCCACAGCGCGATGAGACCCCCTGAGGAGTTGCCCGAAACAATTGCTGGCTCTTTGATTGCAGTTTCAATGAAAGCTGTCATATCCCTGCCAATGGAGTTGAATGTGTACTTGCCAGTTGTCCAGTCAGACTTTCCATGTCCTCTGACATCAA
>JBHLOD010000369.1:0-2659 GCA_048940825.1 Promethearchaeota archaeon
ATTCTAAGAGGAAGATGCCATGTTCGGTGTTGTCGTCACAGGTGTTGTTAGCCACGGTGTTGGACTCTGAGAGCCAGAGTCCGATGCCGAAGCGGTTACCATAGAGTATGTTTTTCGCCAGTTCGCCGTTAGTAACATCACGTAGGAAGATTCCAGCTCCGAAACCATGCCACAATTCTTCCCCACTGGCCCCAGTGAAACTGCAATTGCGTATAATGAAGCTGACATGCGTGTTGCTGATGCTGACACAGGACCCGCTATTCCCGTCAAGGTCAATAGCCAACCCGTCAATTATGTACGGGTTCTCAGGAGAACCATCGCCAGGCCAGCCCTCTAGCAGTGCTGAGTCAGCGAGATTCGCATCCCCATCAATCGCTATGGGACCATGTGGGATGCCTAGAGCAACCCTACCTCTGGATCCAGAGGAATCACCTCCAGTTATATCGGGCGGCCCAGTGATAATTGGACTTTGCATCATGTAGCTTAAGAGCGCAGTCGATGTCAAGATGAACGAAAGACCGACAGCCATGAATATACTTCTAGGTTTCAAATGCCAGTTCAGACCTTTCTCGGAACCTGGAGGAAGAGGGCATATTCTTGAACTGTCTTCTATTCCTGATCCCATTTCAGCCGCCCTCATTCTCATGTATTTCCATTCTTCGCAATTTCGCGAACATAGCTACGGAGGCCACAAGAATCATTCCAAAACCTGCAATGAACCATACAAACTGCTTGGCCACATACTCCCTGTGTGCCAACTCCTCGAGTAGAGACTCATCGACGATATCATGTTCGGTGTTGCCCAAGCATGTGTTGTTCACTACGGTGTTGGACTTTGAGGCATTGAGGTAGATGCCAATCCTGTTGTAGTTACAGATGTTGTTCACAACAGTGTTGGAATCTGAATGACCCCAAGACGTTACACTACGGTCCCTAGAAATGTACAGAATACTCTCGAGGAGGATGCCAATGTCGTTGCTGTTGCACGTGTTGTTAGTCACGATGTTGTAACTCGATCCCTCAAGGTGGATGCCAACCTCGTTGCTGTTGCAGATGTTGTTCTCCACTGTGTTGGAATCTGAATTACTCCAAGACGTTACACCACTGTCCCAATCAATGCCCACAATGCTCTCGAGGTAGATGCCAATGTCGTTGCTGGTGCACGTATTGTTCGCCACTGTGTTGGAAGTCGAGGCGATGAGGTTGATACCAAGCCGGTAGTTGTTGGAGCAGGTGTTGTTGATCAGGATGTTGTGTGATCCCTCGAGGGTGATGCCGCTCCAATAGTTTCTGGAGCAGTTGTTGTTGGCCAAAGTGTTGTGTGATCCGCCGATGAAGATACCACCGGCGAAGAAGACGCTGCCGGTGTTATTGTTTTTGGTGCAGGTGTTGTCCGTTATAGTGTTGAATTGTGACATATCGAGGGAGATGCCAACCTCGTTGCTGTTACAGGTGTTGTTGGCCATGGTGTTGTGATTTGATATACCGATTTTAATGCCACTGTTGTCATTGTTGATACAGGTGTTATTGGCCACAGTGTTGGAATCTGATTCATAGAGCTCGATGCCCCATGCATTGTTGCTGCAGGTGTTGTTGACCACGGTGTTCAGATGTGAGTTAACAAGTGCGATGCCTTCGCCATTGCTGGTGCACGTGTTGTTCGCCACGGTGTTGGAATCTGATTCATAGAGGCGGATGCCATTTCCGGTGTTGTTATTGACTATGTTCTCCAACAATACGCCATTCGTGACATTTTCTAGGAGGATTCCAGCTCCTATGGGTGCCCACATTTGCCAATCTCCAAATAGAGAAGCCCCTGTGAGATTGCAGTGGCGTATAATGAAGCTGACCCGCGTACTATTGATGTATATGCCGTGACCATTTCCGCCGCTAAGGTCAATATGCAACCCGTCAATTATGAATGGGTCCTCAGGAGAACCATCACCAGGCCATCCCTCTAGCAGAGCTGTGGCCGAGAAGTTGGCATCCCCATCAATCGTTATTCCAGCATGTGGGGTGAGTTGTAGTGGAGTTGGTGATGGTGAAGGTGGTGGTGGAGATGTTGGTGGTAGCATCAAGCCATACATTAGAGTGGTTGTCAAGATGAACGAAAGACCAACAGCCATAACGATAGTTCTGGGTTTCAAACGCCAATTCAGGCCCTTTTTGGAAGTTGGAGTAACTGGGCATATTCTTGAACTGCTTTCTATTTCTGACTCCATCTCAGTCGCTTCCCAATAATATCCACTAGGTAAACGCCAAGTTCTGTTGGAGGCCTGTCATCTGGAAGAGGGATTTCCCACTCTTCCGCCAATGCATGAAGGGTTTCTAGGCATTGATTCTCCAATTCGCATGTGCCACAACTACCTTCGTGCACATACCAAGTTTGAATACCGATTTTTGGAGAATAGAAGATGTATGTGTCTGTATCGTAAGCATGACAATGCCCTTTGGCAATGCCATATCGTGTGCTGAGATGCTCTATCTTCACTCGGTTTACTGATGCTGCATGCTGAAGGAGTTTTAGGATTCGATCCTCAGCTGTCTTCTGGGCCATGGAAACAAATGGTCGTGATACCTTCAGATCCTTCGCAATCTCCGAGGGTTTCTCCTTCTGACGACGTCTGAGCCAAATGATTCCCTGTTGCTTGGTGGGATA
>JBHLOD010000370.1:0-2643 GCA_048940825.1 Promethearchaeota archaeon
AGGCAAAGGACGCTATGGCGGCTGCAGATGCACTCTTTGAGAAGTCCAAGTAGGTGCGGAGCGGACCAGCTAGCATTGTATGTGTTCAGTTCATCATAGGATTGGTTCGAGCTCCGTCTACGAAAGCAGCTATTCGAGCGCGAGGAGTAGTCAGCTCACGTGCAACCTCGAGGCCTTCTTCTGGATCAGTCACAGAGATACATTGCATTCGCTCTTCAACCAATGAAGAGCGTAGCCTTGAACACAGGATGAGTCTACGTGACTCCAAGACCCTCAGGAAGTATCGGGCCCTTTCCATCCCCACTTCAAAACTGGGCTCGATAGCAAGGAGCAGGTCCTTCTCGGAGCCAGAGCGCGACACTCCATTCAGAAATCCATCAGGCCCGACACCTCTGCTGCATTCGGCCACCATCATTATGATACCATCTCGGCGAGTAGCTTGGAACCCTGCATTGAGGGCCTCAACTGCGCTGTAGAGAGTGGCGTCATCAGGGAAACCGCCAGCGCTCACGACAGCAATATCATACCTTTGCGCCAAAGATACGTTCGCAAGACTCTGTGCGGCAAACACTCCTCGTTCCCAAGCTTTGGTGGGGCTCCCAGCGACTACCTCGGCAACAGTACCTTTCCAGTCCTCGACTGTGTTGAGAATGAAGTTGAGCCCGGCCATATCGCAGGCTTCTGCCATGTCGATGCTTGCAGGTGTAGAAACGTCGAATACCGCAAAGTTGGTGCGGGCCATGAGTTTGAGATTCCGGCTGATGGTCTTGGCTCCAGCTACGCCTGGCACGACGACCATTCTTCCTCCGGTTGCGCCTGTGAATAGACTTTGTCGTATGTGTCCAAGACCGATTGTGTAGTCGGCTTTCACAAAGTGCTGATTGAGCAGGACTGGTGTGGAATGAGTAGGTGTAGTTCCAATCTCCTCAAGCTGATTCGCGCCCTGTGGATCATGAACAATGAGAGAATGACCCCGTGATGTCGGAGCCCCAAGAGAGGTATCCCATTCGGCCGGATTCGCTGGTGCGTCAGCTGGGCTTGAAACAATGATAGTGACTTGTTCAGGCTCTATCACAAGAGACAGATTCGACAGAACTGCCTCTACGAGTGTTCTTGCTGTCTGTTGAAGAACTGACCCTTCAACGACAACTGCTACAGAGCTGTCATTAGCGACCGATGTTGAGAGTGCTTCACAACCATTAGGAGCCATGAGAACTCGATTCAGCTCATTGTGAAGGTCCGCATGACTAATGGCGGTCTTGGGAGCAATCTCCTCCATGGTTGAAAGAGTGCCATTCTCTACCTCTAGAAATCCTTTGCCATATTGGAAGCTAATTCTCATGTGACCCTCACGGCATATCTGTTGATGTGTTTGCACTTAAGGTCAACATCTAACTTCGAGTAATATATTGCGGAAACGTACTTGCATTCAACAACCTTCTTAACTCGCAGGCAAACCATAGCTTGCGGTGGTCGTCTTCAGAATGAGAGCCTCTGACAAGCTGTTGATTCTGTCGGCATCAGCTGCAATTCTCTATTGGACCGTCACCATTGTATTCCCTGATACTGTGAGTCCTCTACTTGCTGCGTACGATTGGATTCTTGACTTTGCTTCGTTTGCAGGATATCAGGGATCGCTCCTAATTTCGTTCATCGGGAACGCGACCATACTATTCCCTTTCCCTTATGTTGGTGTGCCTTTCATCTTGGGGGGACTTAGGGATGGACTGACGAATGAATTCCTATTTGACCCCTGGGTTGTGGGTCTTGTTTCAGGATTCGGGGCCATGTTAGGTGAGATGACTGGGTACGCAGTAGGCTATGGAGGAGGCTTTCTCATCAAGGCAGACCAGAGAAACAGCTTCAGAGACTTCGTTCAGCAGTATCCTCGATTGACTCCCTTTGCATTGTGGTTCCTAGCAGCAACTCCTATCCCTGATGACGCATTGGTCGTGCCTCTTGGTGCAGCAAAGTATCCCTGGTGGAAGGTGGCTATACCACAGCTTGTTGGGAAATCGATGTTCTTGGTAGCTATTGCATGGACCGGCAGACTTGGTCTTTCTTGGATTGGTGACTTCCTTGGGGGTTTGGACCCTACGAACGTCGTCACTAAGTCTATAGAGGTCGTAGGGTTCTTGCTTGTGATACTCGCTGTTTACGCGCTGGTCAGAGTGGACTGGACAGGGATCACTGACAAGCTCAGACATCGCAAAGATATGCAAGATAGCTAAACGATAGAGTCCTTCACACTAGGACCTGCCTTCTTCTTGGCGGCATCATCATCTTTCACGGAACTCATGCCACTGAAGAAAGACTTGCCCGCCTTAGTAACTGACACAAAACCGTCCCGCAACTTGTCCCCGATTGATGCTATATTGAATCCGGCACCGAGGGGAGTGGGCATGCTCACCAACCCAACATTGTTCATCTCATTCAGGAGCTGGACATATGCTACAAGCCGGTGGAGGGCCAACAGACCCACACACTTGCCGAATGCACGCTTCATCCCTTCAATAAGCCCGACACGAGGATCCTCGAACTCTTGGAGAGCCCGCTCAATCTCCAAGAATGTACAACAAATGGTCCGTGCATTCTCGTCCGGTTTCTCCATGAAGTGGCCCGGGGCTTCGAGTAGAAAGGGGT
>JBHLOD010000371.1:0-2642 GCA_048940825.1 Promethearchaeota archaeon
TGAAAGACACTCAGTACGTTTCAAGAGTGTTGAATCGGGCCAAGGGCAAGGTCGGCAGGGTCCTCAGACAACATGCGAAGAGCCATCGACTTGATGTCGAGAGTATCCTCGATGAGAAGGGTATACTGATCGGGTTTGACTACCAGGCAAACACCCAGGTGTACATAGTGTTCTCTCTGCAGGACGGCGTGATAGTCTGGTACAAGCACGATTCATACGCTGGAAAGCTGTGCCCTGATTGTCCAAAGAGAGAAGAATGCAGAAACACCCTAGACATCGTTATCGAAGAGTACGATATTGAACTCAGGCCGGATGAAGAAGAGCTGTATATGACAGAGCAATCTATTGCTATCTTCAACAAAGTCGCAGCAAAACCGTCTCCCAAGTACAAGAGATCAGAAGGAAGTGGATAGGGAATGGATGAGTACGGAAATGGAAAGGTGATCAAGCCGCCAATCGAAGCAATCGGATATGGAAAGGTGTTCAAGCCCTCATCGGCTTTGAGGAACAAGTATTGGTTCATTGCCATAGTCAGCGTGCTGTCGGTTTACGTCATAACGGCAGGAGCTTTCTTCGGCATCTTCTATCTGGTCCACATGTTCAACAGCGATTTGCTGCAATATGGATCCTGGTTCAATCTCCTCTGGGCACCTGTGAACATGTGGTTCTGGATGATTGGACTTGCGGTTCTTGTACCGACCTTCATTCTAATACCGATATACTTGAACAGGTTTGAGTATTCGGTCAGAGGAGAGTCGGGAGAGTCCCTTCCAGAGATTTACGTTCGGAAGGGATTGGTCGATATCACAGAGAAACACGTTCCGCTAAGGGCCATCACAAACATAGCGAGTCGAACCGGGCCTTTCGACCGACTCTTCGGAATTGGCAACGTGGAGATACACACAGCAGGATACTCAGGCGGCCCCTACGAGGGTGGCAAGCCGGAAGAGAAGATAGAGGGAATCGTGTTTTATCAGGAGCTACGGGACTTCATACTGAGTGAGATGCGCAAGCTGAAGGGCTCATATACAATGACAACAGAAGTCCTGACTATCCCTGATGGCTCGGTTGAGGAGGTAACATTGGCTACTCTTCGGGACATGCGTGAGCTCCTGAGAAGAATCGACGACAAGCTAGACAGGAGGGACATATAGAGATGGAACCTGGAAAAGTGATTAGGCCACCAATTGAGGCGATAAAGAGTGGTAAGGTGTTCAAGCCGGCCCGGGCGTTCATCTATAAAGGTTGGCTGACTGCGATTCTAGCGGCTGGGATGCTCTGGCTTCTTGCCATGTTAGGGTGGGTAGGAATAGCATTCATGGTGATAGTCATCGATGACGGAATCCCATTCAGTGGATTTGTGTCCTATTTCAATGACTGGTGGATGCTTGTCAACTTCTGGTGGTGGGTTGCCAATGCTTTCTGGCTCCTACCATCAATAATCATCTGGCCATTCTATGTGAAAAGATTCGAGTACTCAGTGATTGCACATTCTGGTGAAACGATGCCTGAGATTTACGTGCGCAAGGGAATAATCACAGTCACAGAGAAGCATGTACCATTCCGCACTATCACGAACATCTCAAGCAAGGCAGGTCCGCTGGACAGGCTATTTGGAATTGGCAGCGTTGAGATCCAAACGGCAGGTTTCTCTGGTGGAGCTCAGGCAGGAGCCAAGCCAGAGGAGAAGCTAGAGGGACTTCATATCTTTGAGTCAGTGAGAGACTTTGTTCTGAGAGAACTGCGCAGATTCACTGGGCAATATGTTACTGGCACTGAAGTGATCACTCCGGGTGAGAGGCCTGCCCCCCCATTTCAAGGGAGTATGCAAGACGAAATCCTAATCACTCTGAAAGAGATACGGGATAGTGTGGCACCAATTCGAGAGGTGCTTGATGAACTGACGAGAGAGAAGGACAAGTAGCAATGACATCTGAAGGCAGGGTGATTAGACCCCCAATAGAGGACGTTGAGAGCGGAAAGGTCTTCAAACCCTCGAAAGCGTTCCGAAACAAGTACTGGTTCACCGGCATCTTTGCGGCCATTTGCATCTGGCTAATCTTGGCCAGCATCATGCTAGGAATCGGTTGGCTTGTGTTCGTGATGTTTGGGGTAGGTGGTGGCATCGCGGGTTATGAAGGATGGCAATCTATGTTCTGGGGAGTAGTGAACTACTGGTACTGGATTCTGACAGCAATCTGGTTGATACCAGCAATGATTGCAATCCCAATCTACATCAATGCCATTGACTACTCCGTGATAGCCAAGTCAGGACAGACAATGCCCGAGATCTACGTGAAAAAAGGAATCATCAACATCACCAGGAAACACGTCCCATTCAGAACAATCACGAACATATCCAGTAGGGCCGGTCCCTTTGACCGATTGTTTGGAATAGGTAGCGTCGAAATCGAAACTGCAGGACAATCAGGATCATCTTCAATTGGCCCCGAGGAGAAACTAGAAGGAATTGTGTTCTACGAGGAACTAAGAGACTTCATTCTTCGAGAGCTAAGGAGATTCAAGGATCCATACGTTACGGGGACTGAAGTGGTACTACCTGAGGATGATACTGTCATCCGTGTGGGCGGCGCTATCGAAGACGAGATTCTTAGTGTATTGAATGAGATTCGTGATTTGCT
>JBHLOD010000372.1:0-2634 GCA_048940825.1 Promethearchaeota archaeon
CCCAGTCGTCAAGCCAATCTGGCCAAGCAACCTAAGGAAGTCTACGTCTGGTACAAGCAGAGGTGTCTTGTATGTCCAGACCGTCATGTGAACGTGTTCAATGACTAGGAGGGAGAAAGAGTGTCAGAATCACCACAACCATACTCAGATACGAAGATTCTACGAGTGTCCCTCACAGACAAGACCGTAATTGAGGAGCCTCTTCCGAATGACCTAGTGTTGGAATACCTCGGGGGTCGAGGGCTTGGTGTGAAGGTGCTTTTCGACGGCCTGGCTCCCAATACGGACCCCCTATCATCAGACAACATCCTCGTCTTCGCTGTGGGGCCGCTTACTGCAACGACTGTGCCAACTGCTGGGCGCTTTGTTGTTGTAACCAAGTCACCCCTGACTGGAACCATATTTGATTCACATGCTGGTGGATACTTCGGAGCGCAGCTGCGGCGGGCCGGTTACGCTGCTGTTGTCTTTGAGGGGAGCTCACCGTCTCCAATCTACCTGTGGATAAATGATGGGGAGTTCGAGCTACGTGATGCTTCGAAAGTCTGGGGCAAAGACGTGGTCGAAACCACCAATATTCTCCTTGAGGATACTGACGCAAAGGCTCAGGTCGCCTGCATAGGCCCAGCCGGCGAAAACCGCGTAAAGATTGCCGCGATAATGACTGACAAGCATAGAGCCGCAGGACGTGGCGGCGTTGGAGCTGTCATGGGATCCAAGAATCTCAAGGCTGTAGTTGTCAAGGGTACCGGCAAAGTTGCAGTCGCCGATTCTGAGCGTCTTAATGAGGCTGTCAAGAGAGCTCGGCGTTTGATAAAGAAGAATGCAGTTACCGACAAGTCTCTCCCCATCTATGGAACGGCAGTGCTGGTGAATGTGACCAATGAGTTCGGAATGCTACCGACTCACAATTTCCAGGAAGGCACATTCAACGACGCTGTAGGGGTTTCCGGGGAGAAACTCTTGGAGCGACTCTCAGTTAGAACGTACAATTGCTATGGATGTCCAATTGGCTGTGGAAGAATCAGTCGAGCAAGAGGTGAGGAGGTCGGCGGTCCAGAGTATGAAACAATCTGGGCATTTGGTCCTCAATGTGGTATCAACGACCTCGAGTGGATTGCTGCCATCAACCATCAGTGCAATCTCATGGGGATTGATACAATCTCAGCAGGAAGTACGATAGGCTGCGCAATGGAACTTGTGCAGAGGGGCAAGCTTGATGCTCCATTCCACTTCGGTAACACTGAGGGTCTCATCGAGCTGATAGGTGACATTGCACATGTTCGCGGTCTAGGTGCCGAAATTGGCGAGGGTAGTCGCATTCTAGCATCAAAATACGGGGCTCCAGAACTGGCGATGCACGTCAAGGGTCTTGAGATGCCCGCCTACGACCCGCGCGGTGCTCAAGGCCACGCTCTTGGGTATGCTACGTCCAACCGAGGTGGCTGTCATTTGCGGTCCTATCTCATCGGTCCAGAGATTCTAGGGTCTCCAGTTAGAGTAGATAGAGATCGACCTGAGGGCAAGGCTGACCTCGTGGTTCTATACCAAAACCTCTCAGCCGCCATGGACTCCATGGTCGTCTGCAGGTTCACCAATTTTGCATGGACAGTTGATGACTATGCTGAGATGCTCTCGGCTGGGTCCGGGCTACCAGTCACAGGGCGCGATTTCCTAGCCATAGGAGAACGAATCTGGAATCTTGAGCGACTATTCAACAACCGTGAAGGACTCACAACCGAAGATGACCAGCTCCCTCCAAGATTCTTCACACCTCTCCCGGAGGGAAACTCCCGGAATCGGATTGTTCACTTGGACCAGATGCTTACAGAGTACTATAAGCTGAGGGGCTGGGATACAAAGGGACAGCCAACCAAGGACCGACTCAAGAAGCTCAACATCCCGACTGACCCCTAAATCGATTGAATGGAGTTGCGTCTTGCTGGCTAAAGGGAAACGTCGCAGAAAGTTTCGAAGGTCTCATGCCCCGTATCTCACAAAGATCCGCCTATATTGGTGTGACAAATGCAATGTTCCTAGGCCTTCAGAGAAGGGGTGTGGAGTGTGCGGTAGCATTCCCAGAAAGGTTGGAATCTCACCTCCTGGAGACCCCTATCCTGCTATGGAAGGCCACATACATTACGCAATTCGTGCTATTGATGAACAATTCGGAGCGGGCGTAGGTGCAACAGTACTGCCATCTGACAAGACGATAGTGCTCAACAAGGCCCCTTCCCTAGATGCCATGTTCGAGATTGTGGTGGATGGTCATATACTCGGAAGGCTTCGGTATGACATACCAGAAGGCGGTTATACGTTCCTACTCACGCTAGAGGGCGGTAGGAGGATTGGTCAGCATAGCAAGAAGAAGTGGGTTTCATGCCATGATGGTGTCCTTCAGTACCTCAAGAAGGGTGCGAATCTGATGCTGCCAGGAGTTGCCGGATGTGACTCAGATATCGAAACGAATGATGAGGTATGGCTAATAGACCCGAACAGTTCTGTCATCGGTGTTGGAACTGCGCGGATGAGTGGAAAGGCAATGTCCGAAGGAACCAAGGGCTTTGCAGTGAAAATCAGGGCAGTCGATGACCCACGGGAACCAGACATCAACCCAACGCCTGCTTCATGGGA
>JBHLOD010000373.1:0-2620 GCA_048940825.1 Promethearchaeota archaeon
ACATACACTAGAACCGCTGGCACGATTCTTTGCCTTGATATCATGCCAATTGCTAACGATACTGGCTACATGATACCTGGTGCATTAGTAACATTGGTCCTCTCGGACAGTAATGGTGAGATCCTAGGGGAAGATGAATTCAACTATGCAGCAGGTGTCTATTCTGCGAACATAACCGTTCCAGAGGTGGGTCTCTACGTGCTGAGGATTACAATTGAGAAGGAGCATCACGAAACTTGGATTCGGGACATAGTTCTCAGCTCTGAGGAGGATCCCGGGGTGGTCTTTATCCAAGTCTTCTCGGCAGGACTTCTTGGAGCCCTTGCTTTGGGCATGGCAATGATTGTGGGCGTAGCAGGTAGAAGATACTACACGAAGCAGTCTGCACGCAGGACCTTGGAGCTCTTGACGTGGAAAGGCCGACTTGAAGATGCCAAGAACTTGATTGGCCTCTTGGTAATCCATAGGAGCGTTGGACTGCCGGTTTATTCTAGAGTAATCAAAGGTGGTTTCCAAGAGTCCATGCTCAGCTCATTCATTGCAGCAATTGCCCAGTTTCGGTCGGAGTTCTCGTGGGAAGAGCCAATATGGACAGCAATTCCAATCTCAGAAGTAGTCACCGCCGTCCAGACTGAAGTCCTCATATGCGCTATCATCACAGTGGAGCAAGCATCGGAGAGGCAAAAGACCCAGCTCGAAACTTTCGGTAGGGATGTTGGCGGCCTTTACGATCACGAGGAGGACACGATTAGAGAGATGTTTCATACTCCGGAACTCTCTGATGTTTTCTCGCGAACCTTTGACCCGATATTTGAGAGCTACTTTGACGGTGCTTTGTTCAGTAGGTACGTCGGTGTGAGGAAGGACCTGCCAGAACACTTGACTCCAGTAGCGGAGGCGTTTCACTCGTTGAGCATAGACCACGGAGTCACACCAGAGGCGATGATCAAGGCGGTGATTCTTCAAGGCCAAAGTGAGTCTAGGGCTTACGAGATGGTGCTGGAGGCCATAGACGCCAGGTACTTGATTGTTGGTGAAAAGAAGCTTCCGTCACCAGTCGAGCCATCAGAGTCTTCCTAGAGTATCGAAGCGGATACTCTATGTAGCAAAAACCTCTTTGGGGACTGGACTACCGCATATTTGCACCTCATTAGCTGTGGGCATGCCAAGGCAGCCATTCACTGATTGGGTATTGGTACGCTTGAAGCAGATTACTATCAAATACACTAGTCCTCATGGTCGACAAGAAGAGCGTTCGTTCAACTCTGACACAGGAGTCATTGACCTTCGAATGCGCGCCGCTATGACAGTAGATTTGTCGGAGCTCGAGGAATGCACTGAGATTGAAACTATGGATCTCTCTCATAATCTCCTTGAGTCCATCGACTTGGGTCCCTTACAAGGAAGTCAAACGTTGAGGAAACTCCGGATTCAAGATAATCGACTCATCAAGCTAGACCTCTGGCCACTGGCGAAGTGCCGTGATTTGGACATGGTTGATGCTTGCAGTAATCGCCTGGGGACGCTTGACATAACACCTGTCTTCACATGCAAAGAGATGCGCATTGACTCGACAGTGGTACTAACTGCAGACTCGATTCTCAAATACGTGGTCAGCTCTGAGGGTTTGAAGAAGCGGTTTCATTCTGTGAGAAC
Organism: Promethearchaeota archaeon; assembly: GCA_048940825.1. Lineage (GTDB taxonomy): Archaea > Asgardarchaeota > Thorarchaeia > Thorarchaeales > Thorarchaeaceae > SMTZ1-83. The sequence goes on from JBHLOD010000373.1 coordinate 1,657, forward strand.
AGACCATTCAAACTGGACCGCCACGCCGGTTATCATCTGGGCTGATTACCCGGAGCTCATCAGAAGACTCGGCTGGAAGGTTGTTAGTAGCCGCATTCGGTCAGTTCTTGATATGACTCCATCGCGGAAGTGGTTTCATCTCCAGCACGGGCTACTCGAGGGATTGGGAATGGATGAACTCGCAGGGTTTGACGGGAACCCAAGAATGCTTCTCGAGTCTGCCCCAGACGAAGTTGATTCAGGTGCAGCATTGGATTCTATCTATGACAGAGCTGTCGAACTATTGTCTGAACAGGTGAAGGGGGGAGGCTCTACTCTCTTTCTCAAAATCGGAACAATGAGAAACACTCGGGCCTCCAAGCTCATTCCTGGTATCATAAGGCAAAGGAAGAAGGAAATCGAAGCGATCACAATCCCTGTCTTAGGAGGCCGCGCGTTCCTTCAATCACTCTGGCTTACCTCCTATGGATTTCATCTATTGAAAGCGCTGAGAATCGGACTCTCAACTGATTCTAGAGGACTTGAGAGAGTTAGAGCCGCGATTGCAGAAATGGGCTATGAGTTGAGAATTGAGCGCGCTGACTCAGTCAAGCATGGTCAATGGAAGAACACGTCGCAGAGTCACAGGGCCTTTGTATTCAGCCACGCACGAGCGCAGCAGCAGACCTTGTGATCAAATCCTTTCCCTTCTTCTTCGGGTTTCATAGTAGTCACATACTCTATCAAGAGAGCCGACTGTTTCACTGATGTTCCTGAAGACAGGTAGTCCCTCTTCGATGAAGGCTTTCCACGCAATGTTTCGAGCCTCAGGATACGCGACTTCGGGTATAGCTACGATGACTGGCTTCTTCTGTTCCTTAACGATATCTCTGCCCGCTTCAGCCATCACTCTCCAGAACTCACCAACCATCTCAGTAAGTCCCATTATTGTGCCAACCTGATGAATGTGATGGGCATTTACTTC
>JBHLOD010000374.1:0-2618 GCA_048940825.1 Promethearchaeota archaeon
CGCCTTTGAAACAGAGCTCGCAATAAGCTGCGGCAGGATCAAGTTTCGATGTGTAACCAACTCAGCAAGACCGGTCTTTTCGATTGCATCGAGTACTGAATCGGTGTTGACATGTCCGCCTCTGCTCCCACACCAGACATTGATACCCTGGCCGTCGACAACGAGTAGGTGACATCTCAAGCCATCCTGTTCGATTGCTTTTCTAACTCTAAAGGACGTCAGATAGTAGTCAGTGGTGACAAGTACAGGCGACTCAGGGTCTGCCCCATTAAACGAAAAGAAACCTCGTTCCGACTTGATTGCAAGTTTCGGCCACATCAGCTGGGCTCCCAATATGCACGCGTAGTATCTCCATCCTTTTCGCACTCACGTCACCTCTGCAACAAAGAGTTCGAGCAAACCTCCTAGGAATCGTACCCGATATTTGGGTGTGATGCTGGCAGCTTTCATGGCACGCGGAATATCATGAACCTGGTGCGGTTCCACTTGGCTGAACCTTGCTGCAATCCTGTAGCTCAGTCTACGTATTAGAGAGAAGAGGATGCCGATGGTTCTTCCAGCTGGAAGCCCCTCAGCACCAATAGCGATTCTTCCTCCCGGAGCTGCTACCCTCTTGGCCTCAGAGAAGAACGTCATCAAGCTGTCTGATTGGAGTTCACTTGCCACGAGCGTACTGACAACGAGATCAAAGGAATCGTTGTGAAGCTCCAGCTCAGCGACATCACCCTGTCGAAAATCAATCCGTCTGCCTAGGTTGTGTTTTCTAGAACGCTTTCTGGCAATCTCTAGCATTCGTTCATTCATATCAACTCCCACTCCACGAAGGCCTCGTCTGCCCGCCTCGATAAGTAGCGTACCCGTCCCGCAGCCCAAATCGAGAATGGACCCTCTTCTTGGTAGAATCTTGTCTATGATGTAGCTCCGAAGCCTTCTATCGTGGCCCAATGTGAGCAATGATATCCAAGCGTCATACTGTTTGGTTGCCCTTTCCTCTGAAAGTCGCATCAGTATGGTTGCCATTACAACTCGCTTCGTCAAGTGGTGGACCCTTGTGATATTTCAGCATGTTGAATCAGTACCGTCTAGTGAAGTGGCGAGGTTTGGCGCCAATGATTGAGAGTTACGTTTTGGAACCGGTGAGAATATGTATTACCTAGACAACGTCCTGTACGGGACGCAGGATGAAGTGCACGAGACTCTATACAAGAGCGATTCTTCACAGAACCAAGTCGATGAATCGATGCGACGAACCCTGTGACCTGTCGAAAGTCAAGGTTGTTCTTCCAAGTCACGTCAAGAAATAGAGTCAATTTCTCCTCGCTGCTTTCTCCCTTACGCATTTCAATGAGTCTACTTCTTGTCAAACCTGCTGATGCGTTCGGCCGGTTATGAAAAGTTCTGAAGCGTCATAAAGTTTCTATCTACAAAAGAAGACCTATTATTGCGTCTTTTCCCCACACTTCTGTACTCTGCTTCATCTTCATTATATATACTCGTGAGAAGCCGTCAACTGGTGATTAAATGAAGCGCCACAATGTGTTAAGATACGCAGCTTTGTTCGCATTCTTCATGCTGCTTCTAACGCCGATGGGTTTGGTCAAAGCTCAGGGTGATGCCGCCATAGCAGATGACGATAGCACAACGGAAGAGGAGCCAGAAGACGAACAAGCAGACGGACACGAGCCGGAACACTATACAGACGACGACGACAACGTGTGGATCCAGACCGACATTCTTACTGTAAAGCTAGAAGACAGCAAACCATCTTTCGAGTACTGGTATACCACAGACACCAACGGAAGTCACGCCAAATTCGAAGTCAGCTACCGAATGATTGTAGAGTTCGAAGACTTCAACGGTGATGGAGTCTACCAAGTCAATGAGACAATCTCGTTTGTGCCCCTTTCTGCCTTTGAGTGGAGCATCCTGACAGGTGCAGTGACAGACAGCCTCGGACGCAACACAGAGGTCTATGCATCATACACCAAGGGTGGTTTCAGTGACGAGCTCGAATGGGAAGATGATTGGCTGCCCTGTTGCGAAGAAGAAGAGGACCACGAACATCTGAATGGTCTGAACTTCACTTCATACGAGGGAATGACGGTGCAATTCTATTCCCATCTCTACATGGAAGACTACAATGGGACTGTCACCGATGGCGAGGGTGTCAAAGCCAACTACACTGTCATGGGGGGCGTGGAACTCAAAGTTGACATTGAGATAGGGAACTTCCCGTTTGTTTCCGACACCTCTAAGATTGCAGTCCTGACTGAGCTAGAGGAAGATCTCGCGGAAGACAGTGGTGAGCACAACCATCACTTCCGACTGCACGAAGAGAACGGCGACGATGACCATGACTCAGAGGAGGCAATGGAACACGCTGGTGAAGAGTTCTATGATAGGGACGAGGACAATGATGGATATGATGACGATGTTCAAGGGTTGTCCCTAGTTGACAGTTCGACCAATACCACCAGGGGCTTCTATAGGTGGTTGGACAAAGCGGTCATCAGCTTCCCAAATGGCACAGACGTTGCAGTGGATGTGGGTGCATCCTACTGGACAGATGGTGAAGGGCTGCTGCTCTTTACAGCCTATCCCAACTTTGATGGAGGTTC
>JBHLOD010000375.1:0-2616 GCA_048940825.1 Promethearchaeota archaeon
TGGGACCCGTTGGGTGAGCTTGCCTATGTTCAGACAAGAACGCCGCTGGGGTTCGATTTTGTCGAGAGGGCTATTGGTCCTACTGTCTATTTTGAGAACGGAACAGTGGTTTCATACGGCAGTATCGAAGAAACGCCTGATTGGGTTACACAAGCATATGCAGAGGAGTGGCTGGAGAGAGAAGTCAGTAGGTGGGGAGGCTATCGAAGGGGCACAGCATTTGACCTCTTCGCCGGTGGGCTCCTTTGGTTCATACCACCCTCCAACGATCGCCTTGAGATGACTGAGGACACTCGATACATCGCCAATCCAGACTCAGGTATGGTGGAGGCATTCATTGCTGTACACCCGGTAGGAAACCCAGAGGCGTTGGCAGGAGTGTTTAGGGCAACGCAGGATACAGTCTTCTACCACGACCTGAGTGCGTTTGGCTACGTTAGTGGGGATGCCACAGCAGCAAACGTAGTAGGACAACTCCCACCACCAGCAACAGGGTTCTACTATGGTGCAATGCCGCTACTCTATCCTGTTGAGATAAGCCCGACCGAAATCAAATGGACTTGGTATACGCCAATCTATTGGGCTGTAGGAACATATGACCCGGATGCTGATGAGTTCTTCTTGGATGACATGAGACTGCATGCATTGGCCCTTGTAGATGCATCCAACATAGACAAGTTTTACATTCAGGAACTAGGTGGGGCACTATCTGGGGCTACTTTGGTGCAGGCAACGAGAGCGGGTTACGTTGCACTATTCGGAGGTTCCATTGGACCTGGGGCGGGAGCTGCAATCAACCTCAATGCGACGGTCGTGAATGTGACTTCCTACGTCGAAGATGGCAATACCCACATCGTGTTGGGAACTGACAACTCCACCTATCCATATATAGAGGGCGCAAGGGCCTGGATGAACCTGACCGATTGGTACACTCTACTGAATCTCAATCCAACTGATGGCTTCATCGCCACTCTGCAAGACTTGGATGGACAATATCGTATCATTGCCATAGTCAAGATATAGAGAACTCGAGAGTGGCGGCGTCTACATGCCGCCGCTCATCTTATTCTTCAGCGCCGTGTATTTGTCCTTGATAGTACCCCAGATTCTCTGAGCCTTAGATTTGGAGGCGTTTGTGTGTATGAGACATTGATCGCCCATAGGACAGTTGTCCTCAAATCCTCCGTAGTCATGCAGCGCTCTTGGAAGGGAGGACTTCAGAAGCTCTTCCTCAAATGCTGCCACTAGCTCGGTGGAGATGATGCTCCAATCTTCATCAACAAATCGTTCTGAGGCAAGAGTCTCAGAAACAGCCGAGAAGACCTCGTCGGCAACATCTGGTGCGTCCTCACCAAGACCTATCACGACTGAATGACCACCTGGGATCGTCTTTGTGAAACGCATCTCACTATTGCCCATCTTCACTGACTGCAGAGAGAAATCGCTTGAGATTGTCAGAGGGATGGTTTCAACAGCCGACAAGAACCCGGTGAGAAGCTCGGGGTTCTTGAAAGCTGCCCTGCAGAAATGGCCATAGCATTTGCTGTATATGGGAAGCCCCGATTGTGTATAGATTAGTAGATACTCGAGTACAGCCATGAAACTCACTCCCGCGTTAGTTGCTCATTTCTATTGGTATCTGCAGTTTCACAAATACTTTGTGAACTAGAGTCTATTCAGAGCCCTGAACTCCTTGAACACTTCTCTCTGTATCAGGAATCTCAGAATCTCTGCTGTGCCTCCACCGATTGTCATTAGACGAGCGTCTCGAAAGAATCTCTCAACGGGATAGTCAGTCGTGTAACCCATTCCACCGAGTATCTGAAGCGCGTCGTTGGCGATTTGGATGGCCGCCTCAGTTGTGTACAGTTTTGCAATCGAGGCCTCTTTTGTGATGTTTTCCCCTCTATCATACATACGTGCTGCGGTGAGAGTCAGTGCCCGACCGGCTTCTAGCTTCATTGCCATGTCTGCAATCTTGAAACTGACACCCTCAAAATCCTTGATTGGTCTGCCAAACTGATGCCTCTCGTTTGCGTACTTCACGGCAACCTCGTAGGGTGTACGACCATAGCCAATGGCTTCACCCGCAATTGCGGTTCTCTCGCTGTCAAGCTCATCCATGAGGATGTGGAATCCTTGGCCAGGCTGTCCGAGCACCATTCCCGGTGGAACTCTTACGTCATCTAGCTTCAACCACGAAACTCGGGCAGACTTCATCCCTAGTAGGTCGTGATCTTGCACGACCGAGAACCCGTCGCTCTTCGTATCCACTATAAAGGCACTCATCCCGTCCTTCGACCTTACGTTCGGGTCTGTAATCGCGAATGCACACATATAGTCAGAAGTGCTGCCATTAGTAATGAATCGCTTCTCACCATTGAGCACCCATTCGTCCCCATCCTTCTCGGCACGCGTCTTCATCCCTGCTGTATCCGAACCTACATCTGGCTCGGTTATTCCGATGCAACCTATCTTCTCGCCCTTGATGATGGGGGCGAGGTACTTCTTCTTCTGCTCTGCCGTTCCAAACTTGCTAACGGGCATACCGTATAAGGTAGCCGAGGCCATTCGCGCCATGTCTAGCCCGGCGTTGACAGCTGAAATCTCTTCAGC
>JBHLOD010000376.1:0-2615 GCA_048940825.1 Promethearchaeota archaeon
TGTCTTGAGAAGATCTACGGTCTTGAGAGATACTACAGATTCAATCTACTTGAGGATGTAGTTGGACAATTGGTGATTGGTCTGGCTCCTCATACCTCAGCAGGGATAATCGGAAGAGTGGTCGGATTCACGAACGCCAGTGTGTGTTATGCTCATCCTTACTGGCACGCTGCGAAGAGACGCAACTGTGATGGTGACGAAGACGCACTAATCCTAGTACTTGATGCACTCATCAACTTCTCCAAGGAATACCTTCCTGCTGGCAGAGGAGGATTCATGGATGCTCCCCTTGTGCTCTCAGTTGTTCTGAACCCGCAGGAGGTTGATGACGAGAGCCACAACATCGAGGTCTGTCACAGATATCCTGCTGAGTTCTATGGGATGGTTGCGGAGGCCCAACATCCAAGTGCAGTCAAAGAACTTGTCGACATTGTTTATTCTCGACTCGGAACGGAAGCACAATACGAAGGCTTCGGATTCACTCATGATACGTCCTCAATAGATGCCGGTCCTCGTAACACGAAATACAAGACCCTCGGTACCATGAGCGAGAAGCTCGAAGCACAACTTCACTTGGCTGTTCTACTTGATGCCGTTGACTCAAAGGACGTGGCTGAGAGAGTCCTCTCTCATCATTTCATCCGTGACATCAGAGGCAATCTGAGGGCCTACTCGACCCAGAAGATTAGGTGTCGCAAGTGCAACACTATCTACCGCAGAGTCCCACTCTCAGGAAAATGTGATTGTGGCGAGGGCCTTCTATTGACCGTGAGCCAGAAGAATATCTCGAAGTACCTAGGAGTTGCCGAGAAGCTGATTCGTGATCATGACCTCAGTCAATATCTAAAACAACGTCTCACCCTCATCAATTCTGCATTGGACTCCCTCTTTGTATCTGAGCAGACGTCACTCATGGACTACATGAAGGAGTAGTTGTTTCACTCATCGTCAAGTGCCAGTCTGAGTAGGTCATTGTCCTCAATCATACCAATTAGACTACCCGTTGCCGATAGTACCGGTGCTTGGTCGATGTCATTCTTTCTGAAGACCCTGACACATTCAGAGATGGTGCTAACTTCACTCACACTGATTATGTTCTTTGTCATGACCTCTTTCACTGGTACATTCGGCAGTCTAAGCAACTTCTTTGTCACAACTAGGAAGTCCTTTGATGTCCAACCCCACTCCACAGCGCTATCCGTGCCGCTAAAAGTCTTCGAAACGTTGTTCTCAACGGTGACTTCTGACAACCGAATGAAATCGCTTACTGTAATCATTCCGGTCACTCCTCCCGCCACATTCACTAACACTAGGGCGTTCTTGCCTGCCATGTCCATGATCATGTATGCAAGAGGCAGTGGAGTTTCTTCCCAAGTTGCGGTTATCTGAGTCCGGACATACTCCTTGATTGGAGTGTCTTTGTATTTCTCACTCTCTTCCAATACTGCACTCAGGATGTCGGGCACAGTGACAAGACCAACTAACTCATCACCTTCTACCACTGGAAGTCTTCTGAAGCCTTTCTCAAGCATCAACTTGGTTGCAGTCTTGACCTGTGTCTTGGGTGTAACCGTTTCCGGATCTCTAACCATCAACATAGCAAGTTGCGGCTCATCTGCCTTCTTTAGAAGATCAGTCCTAGTCACCATCCCAACCAGAGTCTTCGACCCCTTCTTCACAACTGGGATTCCATTGATCTGTTTCTCGGCCATCAGTTGCAGCACATCTTCCCTGGTACCTGGCACGGAAACATAGACCACGTCAGACTGCATGCACTTTGCGATCTTCATGTTGATACCTTCATTGTTTGTCTGCTTTACTCCGGTATAGAAAGGGCATGTCGTACCACTCTGGTTTCTTTCCAGACCATTCAGGTCCTGTGACAGCGACCGAAAGAGATACGGCCATTGACGACTTAGTATCTGTTTCTTTAAAACGTTAGTGGCCCATCGATTGTCACGTACCAGACAGCATCATGGAGTCGCCGCGCCTTACCATGGGTTCTCCTTCAGACCAACAAGATAGCCGAGAGCGTTACTTAGCCAGTGAATTCCAAGGGTCATGAGTATCAGTATGGCAGCATAAACTGAGTCCGGCTGCAGAAAGGGATATGCGAAGATCAACGCCATGACTATGAACCCAAGTTGGTCAAGTATTGGGGACGGTGCCCCACTCTGAACATTCACTCTTCTCTTGAAGAAGGAACCAACAAGGTCACCAACCAGGGCTCCTGTGGAAAGCAGTATGGCAGCTGGAATAGTCATGAACAGAACGTACTCCATGTCAGGGGACACTACCACAAACTGCTGCATCACTGGCAAGATGTATGGTGCCGAGAAGTATTGGACTACTCCTGTAAGACTACCCAGAAACACACCCACAATGAAGCCTCGAATGGTCTTCCCCTCGCCGAGTACTCTATACCCATCTTGGAGCGTTCTACCACCATCCATGGGTCTACCACCACCAAAGATCACTGGCATGGCATTTGCAATCCAAGCAGGTAGTCCCAGCCATAGGGAGAGTTCAAGCAGCGCCAACGCTTCATACATAGATGTGACTCCTGTTTTCAGAACGCAATAGACTTCTCATTTGTCCTTTTCCTTTGATTTGGG
>JBHLOD010000377.1:0-2603 GCA_048940825.1 Promethearchaeota archaeon
CCAGCCATGAGAACGGACCAATGGGATAGATTGATTCGACTCAGTTTTGTCAAAGACAGAGGGGACGAGACTTGGGTCCTACATGACCTTGCGCGGGAGCTCATCGTAGCTGAACTTGACCAACGGCTGCAGGCCTCGACAGATGAGGTGGCCACACTTCTCGAAGAGGCATCAACTGCGGAGTCTGACTACGCTCTGCTTGGACTGGCCATATCCGTTCGAGCACTTGCCTCGGAGAGAGATGCAGAGGCAAGACTTGCGTCAGCTGTCATGGATTTGAGGTGGGAGTACGCCTTCTCTGATGCTCTCTTGCTTATCGATGCAACTAGGATTGACACGAAAGAGGGTCAAGCGATTGTACATGGGCTGAGAGGAGGGGTTCTGACATCGATGAATAGAGTGGCAGACGGGGAACATGCACTTCTGAATGCCCTTGGAACACTTCGAGAGTCCGGCGACAGGATTCCAGACGAACTCTTGGTGCACATGGCACTGACGCTCAGCTTTCTTGGGTCTCTCTTCCAGAGAACACAGAGAGAGTCAGAGGCCGAGGAATCCTATCGGGAGTCTCTAAGGATTTACAGGAGGCTTGATGAAGCAACATTGGGTCTTCGTCCCCAGGATTTGGCTCTGGTTCTGCAAACCTTCGGTAGGTTCTTGATGAGCATATATGGAATCGAGGAGGCTCTGGAAACAGTCAGAGAGGCACTTCAGTTGTATCAAGAATCCGCCCCCACAGCATCATCCGATGTCACAAGAGGCATCACGGGTTCTCTGAGTATCATAGGGAGTGCGTTGTCTATGACAGGCAGGATTTCAGAGTCGGAAGAAACTCATCGACAAGCTCTCGGACTCTGCAGACAGCTTGTCGTCGAACGGCCAGGGATTGAAGTGGGTTTGGGGGGCTGTTGTAACAACCTTGGAGAACTGCTGAAATCGACCAGCAGACCACATGAAGCAATTGATCTGTATCGAGAGGGACTTCAGCTGACAAGGCAATTGGCCAAGAAGGAACCCGAGGTGTTCTCGAGGTCTTTGGTACTACATCTCACTAATCTGGCACTACCTCTAAGGCAAGTTGGCAGGTATGCAGAGGCTGAAGAGAAATATCAAGAGGCTCTGGGCATGTCAAGAGAACTTGCTAAGGAGAATCCTGATGTATACTTGGAATTCCTCGCTTGGCCTCTCTTCGATCTTGCTGTCCTGCTGAAACAGACTGGTAGAGCCTCAGAGGCCGAGGAGGCATGTCGCGAGGCTCTTAGCATACACAGAGAACTTATCGCCAACTCCCCAGGGAAGTTTCTGAGTTTAGTGGCGTGGAATCTCAACAACCTCGCCGTTATTCTGAGGCAGACTGATAGAATCTCAGAGGCTGAAGAATCCTATCGAGAAGCACTTGATATCGCAAGAGAACGCGTCTTTCGAGATCCAGAGGTTGTCTTCTTTGTGGACCTATTGGCCACAGTCCTCAACAACCTAGCTGTTCTGCTCAGACGGACTGGAAGAACATCGGAAGCACTAGAAACCCTTCAGGAGGCTCTAAAGACCAGAAGACGACTTGCTGAGAAGTCTCCCGAACTCTTTCTCCATCGCGTTGCCACGACGCTCAACAATCTTGGTGTCTTGCTGGCCGAAGCAGACAAGACATCGGAGGCAGAGGATGCGTTAAGAGGAGCGCTTCAACTGCGTCGAGAACTTGTCGGAAAGTCGCAGGAGCTGTACCGACCTGGTGTCTTTTCAACTCTCAACAACCTCGGCATCCTGCTGAAGCGAGCTGGTAGAACATCGGAGGCAGAGATTGTATATCGGGAGGCCATTGATATCGGAGAAGAATTGATTTCGAAGGCACCGGTGGTCTATCGGCAGAATCTGGTAAGGACTCTCTATAACTTCGCACTCCTCCTATCAGACATCGATAGCGCTGAAGATTTGCAGAAGACTATGACCAGGCTGGAGGAGCTTGGCGTCCAGAGCCTACCGGAGCACGAGGAGTGGTCAGAGGAAGAGGAGGAAGAGGCCAATCCTCCGGGATCAATGTAAAACACTAGGAACTCACTCAGGGCTCATCACCGGACACACACTCGCATGTCAAGAGTGAAGAGATGTGGATTGACCGGAACATCGAATGCGCGACGTACTAGCTTGAGTACCGGCGTGCTTATGTAAGACCTTCTCCATTAGACGCCATCGCGTGATATGGGGTCTGGAGTATGTACGAGCACTACGAGCCAACCGAGCGCGTGTTCGTCGACAGAGAGGAGTACCTCGACTGGATGGATGAGGCTCTTGAACGCTGCAAGGAGCGAAGCGTTGTCCTCCATCTGCGTGGAATCGGCGGGATTGGAAAGAGCTCACTTCTCGACCACTGGAAGAGTAAGATTGACGAAACCATCTATCTTGATTGTGAAAGATACATTGAGTTCTATGACCGTTTGAATGTCATTGCCAAGGGAGCTGTCCATCTCGGCGTGAATCTGCGACGTTTTGACGTTCTCTGGCAGATTAGATTGCGGTTTGTCGAGGGCCTGGAGCCGGTCAAAGAGGAAGGACGTGAATGGGCAAAGGAAATCGTGATGGCCATACCGTTCATCGGCTCTCTAGCA
>JBHLOD010000378.1:0-2600 GCA_048940825.1 Promethearchaeota archaeon
TGGCCTTTCTTGTGTGGCAAAACTCAGTTTGATCTCGCGGCGTGCCCCATGGGGCAATCCCGCTAGCCCTTCCCACTCAGAATAATCACTAACTGTGTGTACAGTATTGTGCCCATGATGTCTTGGACACACTCTCTACCTCTTCATGCGTTCCAGGAGTTCGAGACTCTTCTTGACTTCCATTATTGGCTGAAAATCGAAACTGACCTCTGGCTGATAGTGAAGCACGAAATTGGCCAGATGATTCTCATTCTCAGTTTCTAGCAGTTGAAAGCCACGTGGACCCTCAAGCATTGCATAGTTCTTTGAGATGAACTTGGGGAACTTCTCGGGTTCCTTCTTTATCGATTCTCTGAACTTCTTGAGTTTCTCAATCACACGCTCGTGGTCCTCGAAGTCATACTCCCAGAACATGATGTACTTCAACCATTCACCCCGCGAAACCTGATTCAACATTTATCCCGCTATGATATGAATCCTTCGCGACTTAGACAGGACTTCAGGAGAGGGGTAGGACCGACCATGACGCATTTGCGAACTCATCTCGACGTCTGATTGAGATAATTCTACCGCAACAACGGAAAATCGCTGAATGCTTTCTTTTAACGAAACATCGAAAGAAAAACATGTCTGTGCAACACCCCTCTCTGGTTTGGCACCGGAGAGAGGTGAGAGTCAGGATAGACGAGCTATAGTAGTTGTGGGCATTTTCCTGCTGATTGCGATGATGCCTGGATCGCTCGCCGCTCACACAATGCTCGACCCATTTGTAGCGGACCTAATAGCGGGGGGTGCCAATGCGAAGTCTGCAATTGACGTTGGAGAAACTCATGTCTGCAACGACCGCAACTATCTATACGTGAAGTATGTAACGCAAGGAGAATGGACGATAATCGAAACACATCTACATGTTGCGCCTAGTTTGGATGGGATAACTTAGACCAAGAAGGGCAATCCTAAATCAGGCCATTTCGAGTTCTCCTCCTATGAGCTACTTGGTGATTACGTTGCAGAGGTAACCTTCGAGATTCCTCTCGAACTTGAATGGAAGTATTGCGTTGAACTCTTCATTGCAGCACATGCCGTGGTCGTGAATGACCGCTGCCAAGTAGAAACCGCGTGGGGTGCTGGTCAGGACTTCGAAGGAAATAACTGGGCAACCTATTTGACCTACTTTACCCAGTGTACTGAGTTGCTAAAGGTCTGGATTCTTCCCGAGGCCCCCGTAACCGCATCCGTGTCTCCCGGATCTGTTATCTTCAACAGCTTCTTCGCCGTGACACTTGAGGGTGTGGGTGAGGGATTCGATATCTACGACGGAGTCTGGCCCGGCTGGTGCGTAGACAAAGAAGTAAACTTCCTATCCCCGTGGGAGTACGAGATCTTCTCGAGCTATGATCCGGAATTGCCACCCTGGGCAGACGACGGGGAGCAGTGGGACTACATCAACTACATTCTGAACAACAAGCATCCTGATGCGTCAATGTGGGAGATTCAATGGGCCATCTGGTACTTCTCAGATGATGGAATTGTGATTCCAGAGGCCTACACCCATGCATTTGAGATGGTGGACGATGCACTTGCCAACGGGGAAGGATTTCGACCCGAATGTGGTCAATACGGTGCGGTAATCCTGGCGGCAGAGGGTGTACAGAAGATCTTCATAGAGGTTGATCCGTAGATAGAGGGGAATCCACACACTGGAGACATGCAAGGGACGTGGGACGCTCGACGCCGTTCCACGACCCCTCTTTCCTCTACCTAGAACCAACCTACTGATTCTTCTTAGATGTCAACAGATGTTGGAGAACATAGATACTCTGGCTTGTTTGCTACTCGGCCGCAATGCTCACACATCCATTTCGCACCTTTCACACGTTCCATAATCTTTCCAACACCATTGTGTCGAACAAAGACACACATGTGTTTGTCATGATTCTCTTCCATTATGTCCTCTCCTTTTGGGAGTAATGGACTCTACTTAGTGTCGTGAGTATTAAGCATTGGGAAATGTCTATGTGTGCCAATTCTTGCTATGAGGACAATCTCTTAAGGGAAGTCACACTCTCTCGAAATTCATGACAGCTCAGAAGCACAAGAAGCAAAGACAGGGTCGAACTGTTGTCATCATCAACGACATGGAAGGAATCTCTGGCATAGACAACTGGCACCAGATCTTTCACGGTTTTGACGAGTTTGAGAAATTCGGTAGAGTGCAAGTGACTGAGGATGTCAATGCTGCAATCCGCGGGCTTAGGGCAGGGGGTGCCTCCGAAATCAGGGTCGCAGATTCACACGGGTCGGGCGGGCCTAGCAAGAACATAATCCCGGAACAGCTCGAGCAGGGAGTGGAGTTGTTTCAGGAGCGGTCTATTCCTAGGAGAGTGGCTGAGGCTGTTGACAAGACAGTCGATGCCGCAGTCCTCATTGGGTTCCACGCCATGGCAGGAACCAAGGATGGTCTATTCAGACATACCATAACTCTGGGTCCGAGCATGAAAGTCAATGGAGAGCCTGTTGGTGAAACAGCCCTTCAAGCCTACATACTTGCCGACTATGGAATTCCAGTGATTATGGTTTCTGGTGATCAAGCTTTGGTC
>JBHLOD010000379.1:0-2597 GCA_048940825.1 Promethearchaeota archaeon
CTCTGCACGATATGGCTGTTTCTTGTGGGAATGGGAGTTTGCCGCGCAAACTGCTTTGACCGACAAAAAGAATCCACGTATTATATGCATTCTATGTTTGTGCATACCCATGTCATCTACAATTACTGAACATGCGATAAAGATAGAAAATCTGACCAAGAGGTTTGAGGAAGTCACTGCTGTTGATGGACTCAGCCTAGAGATTGGTTGGGGTGAGCTGTTCGGGCTTCTTGGTCCCAATGGAGCTGGAAAAACAACTGTAATCAATATCCTGAGCACACTTCTTGAACCCACAGAAGGTGTTGCAGCGGTAGCTGACCATGATGTGGTGTTTGATTCAGACGCAGTCCGAGAGATAATCGGCGTCTGTCCTCAGGAACCAGCATTCTATGAGCACCTCACTGGTAGGGAAAACATCGAACTCTTCGGAGACCTGCATGATGTGCCAAAGGATGTCCTCAAGGAACGAGTCGAGGAAATGCTCGAGAAGATCGGGATGGCGGAAGACGCGGACAGACGAGCTGGTCAATACAGCGGCGGGATGATTCGCCGTGTAAGTACTATAATGGCTCTCATAAGTGACCCTCGTGTTGCTCTACTTGACGAGCCTACAGTGGCAATGGACCCAGTTTCCAGGCGTGCCGTGTGGGACTTCATCAGGGAGCTGAAGAGCAACGGGAAGGCCATCATACTGACGACCCATTACATGGAAGAGGCCGAGGAGCTCTGCGACAGGGTTGGAATCATAGACCAAGGCAAGCTCATAGCTCTGGGTACTCCCACTGAGCTGATGGAACTGCACAAAGCAAAGAACCTCGAAGAGGTCTTCATCAAGCTCACTGGAAAGCAACTGAGGGAGGCGGTGTAGATGGGTCTACGACGCGTAACCGCCCTCACTAAGAAGAACCTGAAGATGTTCACCAGGCAGCCTGCAGTCCTTTTCCTGCTCTTGCTGTTCCCATTAATTGTCACAGCAACCTTCGGAATGGCCTTTGGAGGCATGGGCGAAGGAGGAGTGACGAACTTTGATGTAGGACTCCTGAATCTAGATACAGCTACTACGGATACTCAATGGGCGGGAAGCTTTGAAGGAAACCTCACTGATGTTGACGGTATCACAGTGCTCTATTATGAAGCCAACGAAACCGGGCAGGCAGAGTTGCTTCAGGGGAATCTTGATGCATTCATAGTGGTCCCAGAAGGCTTTGGCGACAGTTGCACTTCCTATTGGAACTCTCCATTCAACGGAAGTGCTTGGACCAATACAACTGTCGAACTCTATGTAGACAGTGGGTCTATGATAGCGAGCAGTGCAATTCCACCTCTGGTGCAGCAGGTTGTCCTGATAACCATTTTTGGAAGCGAGGCTACAACATTGGATTTGCCAGTGAATGTAGGCAGCCCATCGATGGTCGAGGCAAGTGCACTATCACAGTGGGACTTCATGGCTCCAGGGATATTCGCCTTTGCGAGCATCTTCATGATAATGATAGTTGCACAGTCATTGACAGGGGAGCGAGATGGGGGACTTCTGAGGAGGATGGGTACGACTCCATTGAAGTCACATGAGTTCATGCTGAGCCAAGTGATCGCTTACATGATCATTGCAGTCGTCCAAGTGCTCCTAGTCTTCACAACGTCATATGCGATTGGCTATAGACCTGCAACAGACGTTGGCGGATTGGCATTTGCGTTTGCGATGTTGCTGGCCTTTTCTCTTGTGAACGTGGGCTTTGGTTTGATTGCTGCCACCATCTCCAAGTCAGCAGAGATAGCCTCTGGTGTGTCGTTCGTCTTCATCATGCCGCAGATGTTCTTAGGCACTTTCATGCCTCTCAGTGGAGGAGCAGAAGCCATTGCGCAGTTCATGCCAAGCAATTATGTGACTGGAGCCTTGACAACCCTATTCCTACGAGGTGCTTCCGTAAGCACTCTCTCGATATGGACGGATTTGGCAACGGTGTCAGTCATTGGCATTGTGCTTCTTCTTATTGGCATAGTTCTCTTTCGCCGATTTGGAACAAGATAACTCCTCAGAGAAGGGCATTGTCCCTTCTCTCCTCTTTTTCTCTAATCTCTAGGAATATGGCATAGGCTTTATCAAGTGGATGAGTGTGTATTGCTCTTCGTTGAGAGGATTGAGAAATGACTTCTGAGGACCAATCCACCACAACTGATGTATCTCACAGTGATAAGAAATCTAGGGCGGCATATGTCCTTTGGGCTGGTGGACTTGCATTCGCATTCGTGTTCACTTTCCTAATCTGGCTGTTTGGACCTTTGCTCGATCGCTTCGTGTTGGGTCCTGATCAGGGTCCCGCATGGTACTACTGGCAACTCCCCTCCCCTGATGCCATTGCCCAGTTTGCAGTATGGTCGTTTTATCTTGCTCATCAGTTCGTGGTCTGGTTTACGATTTATTGGGCACAGAAGAATCTGATAGAACAGAAGACAAAGCCCACAACATCTCTGACAAAATACAATTGGGCCATGATTCTCATCAATGTCTTCTTTGTCACCCTGCACCTTGTTCAAACTCATATCTGGTTTGACGGACTCGCACAGGATGTCCCCATCTGGACGAGTCAGGGTTCGGT
>JBHLOD010000380.1:0-2597 GCA_048940825.1 Promethearchaeota archaeon
GACGAAGGTGCCTTTTCGTAGATCTGAGTCGTTTCATGGTCTGTCAATTGATAACGCCTCAAGTCCTGCCTAGCATAATCCACTTATTCTATGGTGGAACTATGCTTCTGCGCTTGATGGCGAAAATAAGGGTTCGCCAATGGGCCGAAATGAATTCTATCTACAAAGACTGCCCAAGCTTTCCTAGAAGGAGTCAAGGTCACTTCCAGATACGACTTCACCGTCATATCTCTGCTTGACTTCTCTGAGCAACTCATCAGATGTGCGCCCCCAACTGAGTTGGTGATAGAGGACCAGCAGACCCGGTTTTGTTTTGGAAGCAATCTCTGCCAGCTCATACGAAGATGTGTGGACTGAGGAATGATATCTCCTCCAGTCCCCAGCGAGTGTCTGCAACGAAACTGCCGAGTAGACCTCGTGTATAAGAATGTCACAACCCCTACTCTGCTCTATCAGTGTCGCCGATGGAGCTGTGTCACCAGAGATTACTACTGTCTTGTCCGGAGTAAAGAACTTGAATCCATAAGCTGACAGAGAGCCGTGCTCAACTGGGAACGCCACCACAGAAACTGCATCATCCTGATATATCACTCCGGGTTCTTTCCGAGAGATTTCGTGGACATTCACGGCGTAACCATCGGGAATGGCTGGTTCCAGTCCGCTGATTCTTTCCTCAAGGTCCTTTTCATACGCAGCGAGAATGTGGTCGGTCATCGATTTGATTCCGATAGGGCCAAACACCTCAAGTGAAGTTTCGCGGCCAACCACGGCAGGAGTGAAGATTAGGTCGGGATATCCAATTGTGTGATCGGAGTGAAGGTGTGTTAGAAACGCCCGGGTCAATTGTGATGGTTTCAGGTATGCCTCTGCAGCTCGTCTCACGACTCCGACGCCGAAGTCTACTAGGTAGACAGATTCTTCAACAATCACCGCCGTTGATGGTCCTGCCCTTCTTGGGTCCGGGTTAGGATTGCCGGTTCCTAGGAGAGTCACTCTTGTTCCCATCACGCAATCCTCCACAAAGTCGAACAATCTCAGCACTAGCAGATTTCGGCAATGACTCTCATAAGCCCAGCTATTGGAATCACGTAGCGAAACCCCTATATACACCAATAGGATTCACAATAGTGAACTGGCGGGTCGAGTCTGTTCACTATAAGTCCCAAAGAGGAGAGAAACGAGATGACAAGAAAGGTCGAGGATCTCCATGAGTGTGAGGAGTGTAGGCTCCTATATCGAGATGCATCGTGGGCACAGAAGTGTGAGGAATGGTGCAAGAGGTACAGATCCTGCAATCTCGAGATTACCGCTCACGCCGTCAATAAGACTGATTTGACACTTTAGAGCCTCATTCTGTTTGGGTAACTTCTTCTATATGGGATAGAGCACCACTATTGGAAGAAACCAAGTACATGAGGACGGATGTAGGGCTGACAGATTCAAAGGATATTGACATCGCAACCATCCAGTCGACCATGATAGGCCCCCTCTGGGCTAGGGCAGAATTCGGCCAGAGATACCCAGACATTCTGGAAGACAAAGAGGCAGCTGGCATCTTTGCCAGGGTCATTAGGAAACATCCTGAAGCACAGGAAGAACTCGCCACAATGGAGCAACTTGTCGACGAGTTCCTAGGTCTATTCCTACTCGTGCGAGCCAGAGTGTTCGATGACGCAATGAGAGAGTATCTGGCGAGGAAACCGGATGCCTCTGTGGTCAACTTGGGATGCGGTTTAGACACGACATTCTCGCGTGTTGACAACGGCCGAATACTCTGGTATGACCTTGATCTCCCAGATGCTATCCAATACCGATTGAGCATCATCACCGAATCTCCGAGATGCAAATGCATTCCAAAGTCAGTGTTTGATTTGAGCTGGTTTGAGAACGTTGATTTTAGCCCCGATAGAGGCGCGTTCTTCATAGCAGGGGGATTGTTCAGCTACTTCCACGAGGAGTCCCTTATCTCGCTCTGCGATTCCATGGCAAAGCGATTCCCTGGTGCTGAATTAATCTTCGATGCTGGCTCCAGAATTGGGAACATGTTTGTAAACAGACGGTTCAGGAGGTACGGTATCCGCGGCGTCAAGCAACAGTTTGACCTTGGAAACCCCACGAAACAGATAGTCAAATGGTCTGACCGAATCCGTGTGGTTGAGTGGTTTGCTCATTTTACCCGAACGCAGCGTGAACAGGATTGGAAGTGGAGGACACGTGTCATGATGAATCTGTGCGACTGGTTCAACCTGTCCAAGTTTGCTCATCTGAGGTTCTCAAGTGAATAGAACCGACATGAGGTGCTTCTCTTCAGGAGGTCCATTCCACGACTTCCGAATTCCATCCCGTCTAGCTCCCGCATTCCTTTTCAGGTACTTTGGTTTCGCCCAGAACAACAAAACGTTCGGTGGCAGCAAATGGCAATCGGCGGCATCTCATCTGATCTTGAGTTCCGGAACTGGATTCTGAAGCAGCCAGAGGGACAAACACTGCTACGCTGCTACCAGTGTGGTCGGTGTACGTGTGCTTGCCCTGTAGCCGAGATTGATTCGTCATTCAATCCCCGTCTCTTCCTTGAGAAGATAATCTTGGCTGACGAA
>JBHLOD010000381.1:0-2585 GCA_048940825.1 Promethearchaeota archaeon
TTCTTATCGCCCGCGAGATGCATGCTGTACGTAGTCCTCGCGATTTGGACTGCCTTCCGTAGGAACCTCAGGTCCGCACCTCTCTTCTTGACACCGAAAGGGGGGTTGGTCACCACAGTGTCTATGGGTCCTCTCACTTCGAACGAGGAAACATCCCCCAGGACCCAGTCTGTCGTGTCGTCAGTCCCGAGTGCGATTGAATTTCTTTGAGAGACCTTTAAGGCTTTGGATTGCACATCAACGCCAACAACACGTTCTGCTCCTAGAAGAGCCGCTCCAATGGCAAAGATTCCGTCACCACAGCCAAGATCACAGATGGTCTTGCCTGCAATATCATTGTGTTCCATTTGTGCTGCATAGAGAACCGAAGCCGCTATGTTTGGAGGAGTGGGGTACTGTTCCAATGATATATCATGCTCATCGATGCGTTCTATCGATTGTAGCGCAATCTCCAGGTCTCTCAGACGCAAATCACTAGCACTCTCGAGTATAGGATACGGCTTCTGCCCTGATGGCATTCCTAGATGAATGCTGCGGAGTCCAGTTGAAGTCTAGTTCAGGTAATACGTACCTTTAACACTAGGATTCAGGTTCCAATGGAAATATAAGGCTCCAGTGGAAGTCCAGTGGAACTCACCTTTCTTTCGGATGGAGACGTGGAGGCAATGGAGAAGCCGCTTGACAAGCTATTTGACAAGTTTCTTCAGGGTCAGGCCATCTTCAGGGACAGAAACGCGCTTAGACCGACGTATGTCCCTGACGAACTGCCGTACCGTGATGAGCAGATGAACCGAATTGGGGCCATTCTGGGCCCTGCACTCCGTGGCGCACCACCATCAAACATCTTGTGCTACGGAAAGACTGGGACCGGTAAGACGGTGGTTGCACGCTATGTTTTGGATTTGCTTGTCAAGAAAGCGAAAGAGAGTAGAGTAAGCCATCCGCTGGCGGCCTATGTCAACTGCCGTATTGTGGGCACCAACTACAGAGTGTTGCGTCAACTGTGTGAGGACATCAACGCAAAAATGCCGGACGGGTCCGAAGTGCCCTTCACAGGCTTGCCCACTGATGAGATCAGGTCCATCTTCAAGAAGAAGCTTGACTCAGATTCCAACATAATGGTGGTTGTGCTCGACGAGGTAGATTCTCTTGTAAGGCGGGATGTCAGCCAAGGCAACGACATCCTGTATGGCCTAACTCGGATGAATGGAGAATTGGAGAATAGTCGAATCTCAATAATCGGAATAAGTAATGACTTGAAATTCAAGGAGATGCTGGATCCCAGGGTTCTATCGACTCTAGGTGAGGAGGAGGTCATCTTTGCACCATATAATGCAGTTGAGCTAAAGGGAATCCTGCAACAGAGAGTGAACATCGCCTTCAACAAGAGTGCCATAGGTGAAGAGGGAGTCATCAATCTGGTTGGAGCCCTCGCTGCTCAGGAACATGGTGATGCCAGAAGAGCGCTTGATTTGTTGAGAACAGCCGGTGAACTTGCTGAGCGTACTGGTGATGAGATGGTGACCCAAGGCCACGTTCGGGAAGCCCAGAAGATCATCGAAAGGGACACAATCACAGAAGCTGTGAAGACTTTGCCACTCCAGTCCAAGGCGGTACTCTTCTCAGTGTATGCCTTGACAAGTAAAGGTCAACGTGACATCTACACCGGTGAGTGCTACAACGTGTATTCTGTGATTGCAGAGTCATTGGCTCTGGACACACTCACTCAAAGGCGAATTTCGGACCTGATATCGGAGCTTGATATGCTCGGATTGATCAACACAACGGTCATCTCGAAAGGGCGGTACGGGCGAACCAAGAAGATACGACTGGCGGTAAGCAAGCAGCAGATAGGTGCGATTCTCGACGAAGACGTTCGGCTAAGTAAGATTGCCGAAGAAGTGCTATAGATCGACTCAGTTCTAAGAACCGGGCGATGAGTCATGGAAGACCCTGGCCTCAAGCTTTCTAGTCATGAGATTTGTTAGGGTCACGATTCCAGGTGTGGGCTTGATGCCCTGCTTGCGCATGA
The DNA here is from genome assembly GCA_048940825.1 of Promethearchaeota archaeon. Taxonomy (GTDB): domain Archaea; phylum Asgardarchaeota; class Thorarchaeia; order Thorarchaeales; family Thorarchaeaceae; genus SMTZ1-83. The sequence goes on from JBHLOD010000381.1 coordinate 2,033, forward strand.
ATTCTGTTTGTCCTTGGAAAGTCCCCGAGTTGATAATCTGAACGCTGCGGTAGGCATCAGTTTCGTTGTGATGTGCATGACCAAAGTGTATCAAGTCTGGAGGAGTATCAATCACCATCCAGTCTCTATGCAGTGGAGCAAGCTCCGTCTTGCCACCGTAGATTGGAGCAAGGTGGCGCTTTCGAAGAAGAGCAGCCATTGGGACGGTTGGCTTCTCATAGGAGGCACCAGGTATGCTTGTTACAAGATCATCGAGTGAATCGCCGTGGGTCATTATTATGTTGACGCCCTCGATTATTAGCTGGCACGGGTCGCCAAACATCATGAGGCGGCCGCCCAGACTGTATAGAGAGGCTGCGAACTCCTCTGCAATGGGAGGGCGTGGGAGGGCCTGCCTGCCAGCGTCGTGGTTACCAGGGATGCAGAGAATCTTAATATCGTCCGGAATTCTCCGCAGCTTCTCCGCAAGCAATGCATATTGGTCATGAATGTTCGGTGTTGCCAAGTCACTCCTTTGCTCGGGGTACACTCCTATTCCGTCCACAAGGTCCCC
>JBHLOD010000382.1:0-2578 GCA_048940825.1 Promethearchaeota archaeon
GTGCTCGAATCCGGGATGCTCGATGATACAAGCAACAATTACCTGCTGGCACTTGTAGAACATCAGGACAAGGTGGGGCTTGCATCAGTGGATGTTTCGACTGGCGAATTTGCCGCCACAGAGTTCGAGGGCACTTATCTCTGCGAAACCGCTCTGAATGAGATAGGAAGAATCAGGCCCGCCGAGGTCCTACTCCCAGAATCAGTTTCGAAGAAACACGGCATTGAATCGGTCCTGGAAGAAGTCGGTGCTCGTCCAACTTACTGGAACGATTTGGACTTCTCCTCTCGCAAGGCTGAGGAACGCCTCAAAGAGCAATTCAAAGTAGCAACGCTAGAGGGCTATGGACTTGGTGACAAGGAGGTCGCTATGGGTGCCGCTGGAGCAGTCCTAGCCTATCTTGAGGAAGTACACAAGGCCAATGCCGTAACTCTGACCCGCGTGTGCACCTATTCTGTTGACTCTCATATGATTCTGGATAGCACTACGGCAAGAAACCTTGAACTTGTCAAGAATGCGAGAGATGGTTCGCTTAGAGGGACGTTGCTGAGCGTTCTGTCCAACACCTCAACTCCGATGGGTAGGAGGAAACTCAGGCAGTGGATCCTTCAGCCACTCAAGGATATACCGGGCATTGAAAGACGCCTCGATGCAGTGGATGAACTAGCTCGAACCGCTCTAACGAGAAGAGCGATTATGGATAGCATGCGGAACTTAGGTGATGTCGAGAGGATAACGAGTAGGATTGTTTTTGGAGCGGCTGGGGCAAGGGACCTCCTCTCTTTGAGAGTGATACTCGAGAAGCTCCCTAAGGTGAAGAAAGGCCTGAGCGAATGCAAGTCAGAGATACTCAAGGAGGCTTCTGACTCGATTGATTTGCTTAGGGATCTCACCAAGACCTTGAAGACCGCCATCGTGGACGACCCACCCGTTAGTGTCCGGGAAGGAGGAATGATTCGGGAAGGGTTCAGCGAGGAACTTGACAAGCTGAAGGGGGACATCTCTTCGGATAAGAAGTGGATTGCGTCTCTACAGGTTCGAGAGAGAAGAAGAACTGGCATAAAGTCACTTAAAGTCGGATACAACAAGGTCTTCGGGTACTACATTGAGGTCACCAAGGCGAACCTCGGCATGGTACCCGAGGAATACGACCGCAAGCAGACTCTGGCAAATGCAGAGAGGTTCATCACACCTGAGTTGAAGGAGAAAGAATCTGCAGTCCTCGCCGGAGAGGACAAGATAAACGCGCTTGAGTTTGAAATCTACGAGGAGCTCAGAGAGAGAGTCAGGGAGGTCATCGGCACCCTTAGAATGAACTCTGATGCCATCGCCACTGCTGATGTGTTGACCTCCCTTGCCGAAGTCGGAGTGTCGAGAAGGTACACGAGGCCCAAAGTCACTGAAGGAACAAGAATCAAGATTGTGGACGGAAGACATCCCTCAATGGAGATGATTCTGGGTCCAAATGAGTTCGTGCCCAACAGCGTTGAGATTGGTGATGGTGGTTGTACCCTAATGATTGTCACGGGTCCCAACATGGCCGGAAAGAGCACCTTCATGCGCCAGTGTGCACTGATTGTGCTCCTAGCTCAAATGGGTTCTTTTGTACCTGCAAAGTCTGCAGAGATAGGTTTGGTTGACAGGATATTCACGAGAGTTGGGGCCTTTGACGATTTGACGGCCCGACAGTCCACTTTCATGGTTGAGATGATTGAAACTGCAAATATACTCAACAACGCAACTGACAGAAGCTTGGTGATTCTCGATGAGATAGGGCGAGGCACATCAACCTACGATGGCATGGCACTGGCATGGGCAGTGGCTGAGCGGATTGTGCAAATGAAGGCGAGGGCGATGTTTGCTACTCACTTTCATCAGTTGACGGAGATGGCCAGCACTCATCATGGCGTGAAGAATGTCCATACCTTAGCCAGAGAGTCTGGTGACACCATAGTGTTCCTGCACAAAGTTGTCGATGGCGGAACTGACAAGAGCTATGGAGTTCAGGTAGCCGCACTAGCTGGAATTCCTGAAGAGGTTGTGAAGAGAGCTCGTTCCATGTTGGCAAGGTTGGAGAAGGAAAGCGCTATTGACCTCGGAGATGCGAGGGATTCCTACGAACCTATTCAGACAAGTCTTGAAGTACTCACCATTGACGACCCGATTGTGGAGAAGATTCGACACATGGACTTGGAGCGAACGACACCTCTTGATGCCCTTGTCAAGCTTAAGGAGTTGCAGGACGAGGCTAAAACTCGAGAAGAGTAAAGAAACACGATCTGGAACCAACTTGAACTCGGTCTAGGAGAGAACGAACTTGTCAAACTATCTCAGAGAGAATTGGAGAAGTCGGAGATATGCGTGGACCTAAAACAATTGGAGGCTCATCATCAAGGTTTGTTGGTTTTATCAAGACGTCCATCCAAGAAATTAGTTACATGATCTCCAAAATCCTCCATTCCTAGTTCAAAATCTGGAACAACTTTCTTCATGTTGAAAGCGATGAGTATCGGACTCACCAAGGATGCCCACGCGACTAGGGGATGTTCATTCACCAGTACTCGTTCATTCTGATAGC